>DASSQB010000250.1:0-12261 GCA_035702725.1 Terriglobales bacterium
CACGTACTGACCGACAAAGGTCACAGGGTTGGTGGCGAACTCAATCTGTCGCCGAAAAATATTGTGGAAGTAGGTGGCCGCAAGCACAAATCTGCCGCCCCTCAGGCGCTGCTCCAGCCCGCCATCGAACGCGCGGTTCTGCTCCGCTTTCAGGGTGGGGTTGGGGACGACAAAGGCGCCGGCGGCGAAGGCCTCTTCCAGCAAGGGTTCCTTAATGCCGGTGGCAAACGAGCCGCGCAGCCGTGTGCCGGAAAAGAATTGACCGCCCCGCAGCAATAAGAAGCTGGGAGCGATTCGCGGCACCACGGCGTTGCCAAAGCTGCCGTTATGGGTGAAGCGCAGCCCCGCCACCAGCGAGGCACGCCCACGGGTGACCAGTTGCTGGGCATACACGTCATGGTTGAGACGCAACCCGTGGCTGAGCGGCGGGGACACCACGTCGCCCACGAAGCCGTTTTCGTCTTCGAAGCGGTAGCCCACGATCAGCCGCGCCCAGCTGCGCTCCCAATACTGGCCCTGGTACTCGAATCCCGCGCGATTGAGATCGGAGATGCTGTCAAAGGGAAAATCAATGTTGCCGAACGACGGCGAAACCCGCCCCGGCTCCATGACCTGGTCCACGTTGGCCAGCTTGTGGTGGTACTCGAAGCCGGTAAATGTGTGCTGCCAGCGGGTGCCGTTGACCGTGATTTCGGCGCTGGAGAGGAAATCATTCTGACGGGCTTTTTCGTCCATGTCGGGCGGAAGCAACGGCTGGCCGTTGAAGTCCCAGAAAGATTGAATTCCGGTGCGGCTATTGAGGTGACGGGCCCGCAGGCGGAAGCGCACCCGCGGCGCCAGCACGATGCCCAGGTTTGCGCCTTGCGAAGAATTGGAGTAATCGTCGTTCGGGCCTTGGCCGTTGCTGTTGAACTGGTCGCCGAAAAGGTTGAAGTCAAAGCGGCCACGGGCACCCGAAACCGAGGCGTAGCCGTTCGCAGTTTGAAACGTGCCACCGTCAGCGCCGAAGGTCAACTGGGGCGTGACTGTGGTGCCTTCGCGGCTCCAGGTCTGCACCACGCTGGTCATGGCGTCAGAGCCGTAGAGGTCGCTCTCCGCGCCGCGCACCAACTCCAGGCGATCCACCTGGTCCATGGGTACGACACCAAAATCGAACCGGCCGCCAGGATCGTTCACCGTCACGCCGTCAACGATTACCTTGTTGTAGCGCGAGTCGCCGCCGCGCACGAACAGCGACGCCAACGCGCCCCGGCGCCCGTTCTCGCCGATGATGGTGTCAGGCAGAAAACGCAAAGCTTCGGCCTCGTTTACTGGCTGCATGGTTTTCAGTTCGGCGGCATCCAGGGTGGAGACTTCCGCGCCCGCCTCCTCGCCGGGCACGGGCGTGCGCGTGGCGCTGACCACAACGTTTTGCGGGGTGGTGGCAATGCGCAACTGCAGAGTGAATTCGCCGGGCGAAGTTGCATCCGTGTTGAGAGGAGCGAAGCCGGGCGCCAAAACCCGCACTACGTAGGAGCCGGCGGCGAGCCCGGAGAACCGTGTGATTCCGTTGCCAGAGGTATTCTGAACGGCAACCGGTGATGACGATTCCGAACGCAGCAACAGCACGCTCGCGCCCGGGATAACTGCGGATTGGGGATCAACTACCTTGACGGTGATATCGGCCGCCCAGGCGGCCTGAAGCAGCAGCAGAATGCAAGCGAACCAGCGCAGACCCCGCATGATTCCTCCTTTACACGCGAAAGGGGTGGGTGTTGGCGATTCGCGCCGGTCTCCTGGCTTGGCGAGTCAGGACCGCTCCGGCTTGTCCGGTGCAGTCCGCAATCGGCCCGCCGGCCTTCCCGGGCGATGCCCAGTGACCGGCGGCAGGTTCCTCGCTTACAGTTGCGCGGCAGCGCGGGATTCTCACCCGCTTCCCAGTCCCGAACCAGCGTTCAGGACACGCGAACCAAGTACGGAGAAAAGATATGCGCGGGTAATGCAGGGTGTCAATGCCGAAAAACAGTTGGACAAGTCAAGAATTGACGATTGAAGATGCGATTGAAGGCTGAAAAAGGTCGTCTCCACAGGTGTGCTTGCTGGCAGCTCTTCAATCGCTTGGCTGAATGCTGACTGCTGATTGCTGAGTGCTGGCGGTTTTCAGTCTTCAATCGACAATCTTCAATTTTTTCTCTGCGTCCTCTGCGTTGAGGTTTTGATCTTTGATTCGGCAACGTCGCGCACGTGGTCCAAGCTTGTTTGCAGTTCGCGCCGCCAGCCTTCCATCTGCGCTTCATCTGCTCCTGCCGGCACGAGCATGGGCACGCCGAAGTGCACAAAAGCGCGGGTGAAGGGCTTGGGCACCATCATGCGGTCCCATGTGCCCAGCGTCCAGGCGCGTTCTACGGCGATGTGAAAGGCGATCACCTGTACGCCGGTGAGTCGCGAGAGCACCACCGGCCCGGGCTTGGCTTCGTACAGTGGGCCCAGCGGCCCATCCACGGTGAAGGCCACGGCGCGCCCGCCTTCCAGTTCGCGGCGCGCCCCCAGCACCGCGCCCAAAGCTCCGCGACGGCTGGAGCCGCGCACCGCGCGGTAGCCAAACTTCTCGATGATGCGGGAAATAATTTCGCCATCGAAGCTGCGGCTGGTCAGCACCGCGATGTCGCGCTTCTGGAAACGGTGCGTGGCCACGATAAGGCAGCGATGCCAGAACGCCCAAATCATGGGCCGCTCATTGGCATCCAGCGGCCCACCCCGTTCGGCGGAATTGCGATAGCGCACTGTGGCGCACAGCAGGCGTACCAGTAGCGCTCCGGCCCACGCAATCAGCGGCAACAGCAGGCGCTGGCGCAGCGGAAATCCAGGCTCTGCGGCGGGTTGATTTGCGGAAACGGTGGGCGCCGGGGCGGTCACATCCGTATTGTAACGGCTACTGCCGGCGTTCTTTTTTCCCGGCTGGATTACAATGTTGAAGTCCTTTGGCAGCCGTTCTCAGGCAGCTGTCTCAGGCCCGGCCTGCACCTATCGGCCCACGATTTTGTTTTGCCGCTGAAAATAAGGCTGTGACAACCTGCAATTCGCTTCCGTGACCTGCCAACCCGCTTCTCAGGCGGAGGCATCTCAAAAGCACGAATCCTTAACCGGATCAGAGACTGCAAGGAGAGGACGCAATGAAAAAACTCGGAATGTTGTTGGCCCTGTGTTTCGCCTTCACCCTGGCGATGATGGCCCAGGACAACATGGGCAGCATGGGCCAGAGCACAGATCAAACTACCACCACCAAGACAACGAAGCACCATATGAAGGGCGCAAAAGAGGGCTCCCTGACCGGGTGCCTCAGCGAAGGCACCAGCCCAGGCACCTATGTGCTCACCCACGGCAAGCACAAGACCATGGTCACTGGCTCGGACGAACTGAAGAACCACGTCGGCCATGAAGTGAAGCTGACCGGCGGGTGGGAAGCGGGCGCCATGTCCGAAGCTAGTGAAAGCGCTGCCACTGAAAAGGCTGAAAAGAAATCAGGCAAAGAAGAAAAAGAATTTAAGGCCACTAACATTACCCACATAGCCGACACCTGCACCGCAGGCGCAAAGGGTAAAAAGAGCAAGAGCGATATGGGCGGCGGCACTGGCTTCTAGCTGAGGATTCCGTCCGATCAAGGCGCAGCTTCATGCTGCGCCTTTTTTTTTGCGCTCGCAGCCACGTTTTGTGCTCTTTTGCGGCATAATTCCGGCGCAAAGAGGAGGCACTATGGCAAAACGGGTTCTGCTGGCGGGTGTACTGGGCGCGATCGCGATGTTCATCTGGTCATTCATTGCCCACATGGTTTTACCTCTGGGGTACACAGGGTTTCGGGAAATCCCCAACGAAAGCGCCTTGCTCGGCGCCATGCAAGCCAGCATCGGCCAGACTTCCGGGCTCTATCTGTTCCCTGGTCTGGGGGCGGGCCCGAATCCCACTTCGGCGCAGCGCAACGCAGCCATGAAGGATTACGAGCCGAAGCTGGCCGCCAATCCGTCCGGACTGCTTATCTATCACCCGCCCGGAGCCAAGGGAATCACGGGAGGCAAGCTGGGCATGGAGTTTCTTACCGAGTTTGTGGAAGCGTTGCTGGCGGTGATTCTGCTGGCGCAAACACGTATTGGCAGCTACGCCGGGAAGGTGGGATTCATCATCCTGGTCGGAGTCGTTGCCGCCGTCACCAGCAACATTCCCTACTGGAACTGGTATGGCTTCCCCGGCAACTACACCGCCGCGTACATGACCACTCAAATCATGGGCTACCTGGTCGCGGGACTGGTGGCGGCGGCGGTACTGAAGAACCGGGAGCCGCTGGGATTCGCGGCCACGGTCAACTGAGCTATTCGTTCCAGCGGCGAAACAGTAGCGCGCCGTTGGTGCCGCCAAAGCCGAAGGAATTGGACATGGCGAATTCCATCTGCACCGCGCGCGCCTTGTTGGGAACGTAGTCCAGGTCGCACTCAGGGTCGGGATTTTCCAGATTGATGGTGGGTGGTACCTTCTGGTCGCGCAGCGCCAGCACGGTAATGCCGGCCTCCAGGCCACCCGCGCCGCCCAGCAGGTGCCCGGTCATGGACTTGGTGGAACTGATCGCCACCTTGTAGGCGTGTTCGCCAAAAGCGCGCTTGATGGCCACGGTTTCCAGCTTGTCGCCGATGTCGGTGGAGGTGCCGTGGGCGTTGATGTAGCCCACCTGCTCGGCTGAAACCTTGGCGTCGGCCAGCGTGTTGAGCATTACGCGGTAAGCGCCGTCGCCGTTTTCCGCCGGTTGCGTAATGTGGAAAGCGTCGGCGCTCATCCCATAGCCGACCACTTCGGCCAAAATCTTCGCGCTCCGGCGGCGGGCAAATTCCAGTTCCTCGAGGATCAGCACGCCCGCTCCTTCCCCGATAATGAAGCCATCGCGGCCGGCGTCCCAGGGGCGGCTGGCCTTCTCCGGTTCGTCGTTGCGGGTGGAAAGCGCGCGCATGGCGGCAAAGCCGCCCACTCCCATGGGAGTGATGGCTGCTTCAGCGCCGCCGGCAATCATCACGTCGGCATCGCAGCGGGCAATGATCTTGAAAGCATCACCAATAGAGTGCGCGCTGGAGGTGCAGGCGGTGCAGGTGGCCTCGTTGGGCCCCTTAGCGTTGTAGCGGATGCTGACGTGTCCAGCGGCCAGATTCACGATGGAGGCAGGAATGAAGAAGGGCGATATACGTCTCGGGCCGCCGTTGAGCAAATTGGAATGTTCGCGCTCGATCACATCGAACCCGCCAATGCCGGAGCCGATGTGCACTCCTACTCGCGGCGCCAGCTCTGGAGTGATCTGCAGCCCCGACATGCGCATGGCTTCATCTGACGCCGCCAGCGCCAGGTGAATGAAGCGGCCCATCTTCTTCAGTTCTTTTTTCTCGACGAACTGCAGCGGGTCGAAGTTTTTGACTTCGGCGGCGATCTGGCTGGCAAACTGGGAAACATCGAAGTGAGTGATGCGGGCCACGCCGCTTTTGCCCGCCAGCAGGTTGGCCCACACTTCCGGGCTGGTATTGCCCACGCCGCAGATCAATCCCACGCCGGTGACGACTACGCGGCGAGCCACGGGCATGCCTCTGTCTTCAGTTTCATCGTTCTGGGGAATCCTTGGTTGCACTCAGAATGCGAGGCTCTCGCCTGCTTCGCCAAGAACGCGGCTACTTTGCGGCTTTGGCGTGTTTCTTGATGTAATCTACTGCTTCCTGCACGGTGCGGATCTTTTCCGCATCCTCATCCGGAATTTCGATGTTGAAGGCTTCTTCGAAGGCCATGACCAGTTCTACTGTGTCCAGGGAGTCCGCCCCCAGGTCATCCACGAAGGAAGCACTGGACGTGACCTCGCCTTCCTCCACGCCCAACTGCTCGACGATGATCTCTTTTACTTTGTCGTCAACGCCTGCCATATGACTCCTTATGCCGGCCTGCCGGCGGTGGCGCGGCTCACGCTCCTACTTGGCTGCCTTGGCGTGCTTGCCGATGTAGTTGATGGCGTCCTGCACGGTGCGGATCTTCTCTGCATCCTCATCGGGAATTTCAATGTCGAAGGCCTCTTCGAAGGCCATTACCAGTTCTACCACGTCCAGGGAGTCTGCCCCCAGGTCGTCCACAAAGGAAGCGGTGGCTGTGACCTCCGATTCCTCGACTCCCAGCTGCTCCACGATGATTTGCTTCACTTTTTCGTCTACGGCTGCCATGTGCAATCCCCCTCTGTGTTGAAACGACTAGTCTAATGGCCGCTAAGCAATGGTGTAAAGGCGTTCACCGCCGGCTGTCAACTCGCCGCGTTTTAACCGTCGCGTCAATCTCACCTTTGGCCAGGCGAGCGCGAATTTCGTCGCCGCTCTGTACCTGGGCCGCATCCTTCACCAGCTTGCCGTGGGCATCAAACACCAGGGCGTAACCGCGTTCCAGGATGTTGAGCGGTGAAAGGCCGTGCAGGCGCGCGCCCATCTGCTCCAGCCGCGAGCGGTGGCGGAGCAACTGCGCCCGGCCGGAGGCTACCAGGGCCGCCATTTGGGCCTGCAGGTCGCGGCGGACTCCTGCCAGCACGCGCCTCAGATCATGGTGGCGCACGCCAGCGCTGGCGATGTCCAGCCGCCGGCGCTGCTGCGCCAGCAGTCCGCGTTCTGCCGTGGCCAGCCGGTACACCAGATCGTCCAAACGCTGCTGGCGGCGGGCAATCGCGTCCGACATGCGGGCAAAGGCGCCGTGCTGCGCCATTTCCGTAAGCTGCTGCCTCAGCACCAGCAGGTGGTAACGCATAGCGCGCCCCAGGCGCTGGCGAAACGTTTGCGCCTGGTCCTCGATTTCCTGGCGCGAGCGGATCACCAACTCGGCCGCTGCCGAAGGCGTGGGCGCGCGCAGGTCGGCGACGAAATCAATGATGGTGAAGTCGGTTTCGTGGCCCACCGCGGAAATCACCGGAATGTGCGAAGCCACCACCGCACGGGCCAGACCTTCATCGTTAAAGGCTGCCAGGTCCTCCACCGAGCCGCCGCCGCGCGCCACGATGATCACATCCACGTTGCCCGCGCGGTTGAAGTAGCGCAGCCCGGCGGTGACTTCGGCAGGCGCGCTCTCGCCCTGCACCTGGGCGGGGAAGATGAGAATGTTGGCGCTCTCATGCCGGCGGCGCAGAATGTTCAGGATGTCGCGCAGCACAGCCGCGCGCGGCGAGGTGACCACGCCGATGGCCCGCGGCAGGGCGGGAATGGGCTTCTTGCGGGCGGCATCGAACAGGCCCTCGGCTTCCAGGCGCGCCTTGAGCTGCTCGAAAGCCACCTGCAGCGCGCCTGCGCCTTTGGGCTCCAGGTATTCGGCCGAAAGCTGCAATTCCCCGCGGGCGTCATAAACCGTCACCCGCCCACGGGCGATCACGTGCATCCCATTCTCGGGGCGGAAGCGCAGCAGCCGCGCCTGGGAGCGGAACATCACGATGCGTACCTGTGCACTCTCATCTTTCAGCGTGAAATAGAGATGGCCGGAATCAGCCGGGCGGAAGTTGGAGATTTCGCCTTCCACCCAGACGTCGGTGTACTCACGCTCCAGGCGGGTGCGCACCGCGCTTACCAGGTCGCGCACGCGCCAGATGCGGCGTTCCTGGGCTGCCTGGAAGGTGAAGTCTAATTGGCCACCGGTGGACATCTGAAGCGAGTTTACCGTTGCCCCTACCCACTTGCCAGTGAGCCGCTCGGGCATTCCGCACATTTCCACAGCTGCCGTTTGCGGCAGGGACAGTTAACTCCCTGGGATACGGCATTTAGGCCAAGCACTTCTGTGCTTTAGCCCACCCCGCCTTTGGTGCGAAAATAGCCCAACGGTTGTTTTGGACCGGTTCGGCTTCTCCCCGAGAGGCCGATGCCGTCGCGACTCGAGTATCAACCAGCAGCCTGATGGCCTCTACGGAAATTCCGACCCGCAAACCTTTTCTGCCGCCCCCGCTGTATTCGGCCGGTCCTGGGGGAGCCCCGCGCTCGCGGTCGGAGCAAAGCCTGTCGACCCCCGTGTTTCTGGCTTCCCTGCAGGATGAAATCGAGCGCTCCCACCGCCGCGAGGCGTTCTGGATGTCAATACTGGTTCATCTGGTAGCGCTGGTGGTGTTTATTGATGGTGGAAAGCTTTTCCCCACGCAGCGGGTTCTGGTGCCAACCGAAACGGAAGTGCTGCAGAATCACGAATATACCTTCCTGGTTCTGCCGCCCGACCTGATGAAGCCGGTGGCCCGCCCCCATAGCAACGTTCTCTCCGACAAGGACCGGGTGGCGAGCTCAAGGCAGCCAGTGATTGACCGCAAAACGCTGCAGCACGTTTTGGCCAGTGGCCCCAAGGGGAAGAGCGAAAAGCCGCATCAGTTCCAGGCGAAACTTGCGCCCACCCTAAACTCCGCTCCCCCGACGCCGAACGCGACGGCGGAAGTAGCAGCCGCGAGCGCTCCGGTGCAGGTCCGCGCCGGTCAGCCGCAGATGGCAAATGTTCCAGCAGCGCCGGCCACTACTATGCCCCTGGCCGCACAGCCCGGTGCCGGGGCGCTGACCGGTACACTGCTTGGCGCTTCTGGCAGCCGTGGCGGCGGCGCTGCCGAAAACGGCCTCAGCGCAGCTGCCTCACAGCCTGCCCGCCAGAGCCAGGTGGACGTCATAAGCGACACCATGGGGGTGGATTTCGGCCCCTACCTGAGCCGAATATTGCGGGCGGTCCGTGTTAATTGGTATAGCCGGATTCCCGAGTCGGCCCGCGCCCCGCTCATGAAGAAAGGCAAAGTTTCCATTCAATTCGACATCCTGAAAACCGGCCAAATCGCTGGCATGGAAGTAGTTGGCACCTCCGGCGACCCCTCCCTCGATGGCGCCGCCATTGGCGGCATTAACCAGTCAGGCCCTTTCCCGCCGCTTCCGAACCAGTTCCAGGGGCAATATCTGGCCTTGCGCTTCCACTTCTTCTACAACCCCGATACGAACGACTTGCGATAGAAATCTTCGGGCTGCAGAGTCCAGAGCTTCTCACTTGACCGGGAGCTTGAACCCTCGGCATCGCCTACAATTACAGCGTGGAGAAGCCGGGAGTGCCGAATCCGCCGGACGGGCCTGCGTCGCCGCATAGGCTTGATGCCGCGCGAAAACGCGCCCTGCGCGCGGAGACCATCGGCCTCATGGTGATCGCCGTGCTCGTTTTCCTTTTGACGGTCTTGCGCTATGGGGCGCATATCAACTGGAGCGCCCGCTAGCTGTGCCCGAGCCCACGGTTTCCGCCTCTGACCTGCCGCTGCTCGTGGTCGTGCTGGGTCCCACCGGGAGCGGCAAAACCGCCTTGTCGCTGGCGTTGGCGGAGCGCTTCGGCGGCGAAATCGTGAATTGCGACTCGGTAGCTCTCTACCATGATTTCCATATTGGCACCGCCAAACCCACCCCCGAAGAACGCGCCCGTGTACCCCACCATTTGTTCGATGTTGCCGACCCCATCACCCAGGTGACCGCCGGGGAATATGCCCGGCAGGCGCGCCAGGTACTGCGGGAGATCAGCGCCCGGCACAAGCTGCCCATCGTGGTGGGCGGCACAGGCTTGTACCTGCGGGCATTGCTGGAGGGGCTTTTTCCCGGCCCGCGCCGGTCGGAGGAGCTGCGCGAACGGCTGCGCAGCCGCAGCAAAAGCGCAGGCTACTTGCATCGCTTGCTGGCACGCCTGGACAAGCCGGCCGCGGAGAATATTCATCCTCACGATACGCCCAAACTCATCCGCGCCATCGAGGTATGCCTGGCCAGCCGCCAGCAGATGACGGCGATGTGGAAACAGGGACGCGAGCCGCTGCACGGGTTTCACATTCTGCGCCTCGGGCTGGACCCAGATCGCAACGCGCTCTATCGGCGCATCAACAGTCGTGCCCAGCAGATGTTTGCCGCCGGCCTGCTGGACGAAACTGCGCGCCTGCACGAAAAATACGGCGACCGGGCCTGGGCCTTGGGCTCGCTGGGCTACCGTCAGGCGATGCAACTGCTGCAGGGTGAGATTGACCGGGAGGTTGCGCTAGGCGATGCGCAACAGGGGCACCGCAACTACGCCAAGCGGCAGATGACCTGGTTTCGCCGCGAACCGGACGTGCGCTGGCTGCGGGGATTCGGTGATGACCCCGCTATCCTGGCGCAGGCGGCATCCCTAATCGAAAGCCATTTGCGGCCCGGCAAAGCAAAGGTATAATCGCGCGGCATTCTGTGGCCGCCCTATCGGGCAGCCCGATTTGGCCTTTTCGTGAAGGCGGGCAGATCGCTGTCCTGCTTGCTAGTATCCACTTTTCCTTGGACAATCGAAACAAAACGTACTAAAAAGAAAGGGAAGGTAAAACCGGCTTTCGCCGCCGGCGACGGTCCCAGCGAGTCTATCGTGCTGAACGAAGAACGCCGCCGCGCCATCCTCGATATTACCAATCGCGAGGGGCGTGTGCTGGTGAAGGAACTAGCGCGCCGCTTCAATACTTCCCAGGTCACCATTCGCAAGGACCTGGAAGTGCTGCACGCGCAGGGGTTCGTGCACCGCACCCATGGGGGAGCGCTGCCGTTTCGCGAAGGCGCCCTCTCCGACCCGACGCTGCGCGAAAAGGAAAAACTGTACCGGAAGGAAAAACTGCACATCGCCACCGCTGCGGCGCACATGGTGCAGGAGGGCCAGGTGGTTATTCTGGATTCCGGGACAACCACCACGGCCATCGCGCGCGGGCTGCGGCACATGCAGAATTTGACCATTGTGACCAATGCCGTGAACATCGCCGCGGAGCTGGCGGGAACGCCCATCGAGGTCATCCTCACCGGGGGTACGCTGCGCAAGAATTCATTTTCCCTGGTCGGGCCTATCGCCGAGGACACGCTGCGCCGGTTGAACGCCGACATTCTCTTTTTGGGCGTGGACGGCTTCGACGTGCACTACGGCTTGAGCACCCCCAACCTCCTGGAAGCCAAGGTCAACCGGGTTATGGTGGAAGTGGCCAAGCAGACCGTGGTGGTTTGCGATTCCAGCAAGTTCGGGCGGCGGAGTCTGTCACTCATCGTGCCCACCTCGGGGTTGCACCGGGTGATTACCGATAAGAAGGCGCCCAAGTCCGACTTGCGCGCTTTGCATAAGGCGGGAGTCGAGGTGGTGTTGGTTTAGTAACTGGTAGTTGGTAGCTAGTATTTGGCCGTGCCGGCGAGTAACTGCCAACTACCAACTGCCGCCGTTACCGAGGAGCCGAAGCAGGGAGATTTTCATGAGCCAGGACAATACGGGAAAGGGCGGGCATACGCTGGCGGAAATCTTGTCGCAGCCGCAGTGCTGGGCGAAGTGCCTCGCCGGCCTCGAAGGAAGTGGCGAACTGGACGACCTCCGCAAGCGTTTTGCCGGCGGCGCCGAATGTCTTTTTGTGGGCTGCGGCTCCAGTTACTATCTGGCCCAATCGGCGGCTGCCGCCTGGTCTGACATAACCGGGCTCCGGGCCAGGGGGATCCCGGCCTCGGAACTGCTGCTCTTTCCCGACACGGTGCTGGCCGGCACAACCCAGCTTGTTCCAGTCTTGATATCCCGCTCAGGACGAACCACCGAAGTGCTGCGCGTGGCCGAATACCTGCAAGGAACACGCCGCATCCGCACCCTGGCGATCACCTGCAGCAGCGGCCAACCGCTGCAAAAGGGCGCCAGCGCCACCGTTCTCCTGCCCGCCGCCGACGAGCAGAGCACGGTGATGACCCGCTCCTTCAGTTCCATGCTGCTGGCCACGGAAGCGTTGGCCGCCACCGTGGCGGGAGATCCTGGTCTCCTGCAAGCGCTGCGCAGAATGCCGGCCTTGGCGGAGCCGCTGCCGGGCACATTGCACGAGCGCATCCTGGAGTTTGTCGGCGCCAACCAGTTCGCTGATTACGTTTACCTGGGACAGGGGCCCTTCTACGGCCTCGCCTGCGAGGCGGCGCTCAAGATAACCGAGATGTCCTGTTCCTACGCCCAGCCCTTCCATACCTTGGAGTTCCGCCACGGCCCGAAAGCGATCCTTGGCCCTGAGGTGCTGGTTACTTTTCTGCTTTCGGAAAGCGGCCAGGAAGCGGAGTTGGATGTTCTGGAAGAAGTGAAGCAACTGGGCGCGACCACGCTGGTTGTGACCAATACGGCCGGGGAACGGGTACGGTCGAACGCTGATCTGCTGGTGGAGCTCGGTTTTGATATTCCGGAGTACGCGCGGCTGGCGCCGTACATCGTTGCCGGCCAGTTGCTGGGCCTTACCACTGC
>DASSQB010000251.1:0-10516 GCA_035702725.1 Terriglobales bacterium
TTGCCGGCCTGATCTGCATCCCTTGGACGCTCATCACTCGCAACGCCGATTTCATGTATCACTTCGCTCTCGGCGGCGTATGCATGGCTCTTCGGCTGGTGGGGATCCGCGTGCAAGTGGAGGGTCTGGACGCGCTGGACCGCGGCCGCACCTACATCTTCATGTCCAACCACGTCTCCAATCTCGATCCGCCTATCCTCGTGCCCGTCATCCCGCGCCGTACCTCGGTGCTGGTAAAGAAGGAGCTATTCCGCGTGCCAATTCTCGGGCGCGCCATGCGCCTGGCCTCGCTCGTCCCCGTGGACCGCAGCAATCGCGATGCCGCCATCGCCAGCTTGCGGGCCGCTGCCGACGACCTTACCAAGGGCATCCCCATGACCATCTTCGTGGAAGGCACACGCTCTTTCGACGGACGCCTGCTGCCCTTCAAGAAAGGTCCGTTCTATCTAGCCATGGAAAGCGCCGTGCCGGTCGTGCCCGTCACCATTGTGGGCACGCACTACCTCCTGCCCAAGCGTCGCTTCGGCATTCGTGGCGGCGGCGCCACCGTGGTGTTCCACCCCCCTCTGGATCCAAAACAGTTTTCCGATCGTGACGCTCTCCTCTCCGCCGTCCACGCCTCCATCGAGAGCGCCCTCCCCGCCGAATACCGCCAGGTTACCTGATCCTTTAATGTCATCTGAACTTTAATTCTGTCATCCTGAGCGCAGCAGAGCGACTCGCTCGCGAGTCGCTCTGCGGAGTCGAAGGACCTTGCGCTCGCTTTCACCTCCGATGTCATCCTGAGCGAGGGCGCATGCCCGAGCCGAAGGACCTTGTGCTTCCTTCCACATACGTTGTCATCCTGAACGAGGGCACATGCCCGAGCCGAAGGACCTTGCGCTCCCTTTCACCGATGTCATCCTGAGCGAGGGCGTATGCCCGAGCCGAAGGACCTTGCGCTCGCTTTCACCGATGTCATCCTGAGCGTAGCAGAGTGACTCGCTTGCGAGTCACTCTTCGCAGTCGAAGGACCTTGTGCTTCCTTCCACATACGATGTCATCCTGAGCGAGGGCGCATGCCCGAGCCGAAGGACCCTTGCGCTCGCTCATCCTTCAACATCCGTCACAAGCAGTTCTCTAGAAAGAAGTGACATTCCTTTTGCAATGGTTGCAATCTGGATTTCGCCCCAGCGGGGCGAAATGAAAGTAGCCCGCCAGTTCACTGGCGGGAGGAGGCGTCCCTGGAAGGCGAGTCCCGTAGGGACGGGCGGGTGGCCGGGCAGTATATCCCATAAACGAAACGGGGTGCCCCACCCTTTGCGGTGTTGGCAAAGGGTGGGCTCGGTAAACGCTGCCGGCAACATCTCTCCTCCATCTCTACAGCACCGGAGGTGCGTTATAGGAAAGCCCAGGACGGCAGTCCTGGGAAACGAACCGGAAAAATCCGAGCCCCGTAGGGGCGGCACGCGCAAAAATCTACTTCTTCCGCTCCACCAGAAACTGCGCCAACGCTTTCAATGTCGCGGCCTTCTCCCCAAAACCGTCCAGGCTGGCACACGCCGCCGTTACCAGCGCATCCGCCTTCTTCAGCGACTCCGGCACGCCAAACAGGGCCGGGTACGTCGCCTTCTCTGTGGCCGTATCTTTCCCTGCGGTTTTCCCAAGCTGTTCGGACGACTGTGTCACATCCAGCACATCGTCCACAATCTGAAACGCCAGCCCGATAGCCTGGCCATAGGCGCGCAATTTGCCCACCTGCTCGTCATTCCCACCCGCGTACATGCCGCCTGTGACCACGCAAGCAGTAATGAGTGCTGCGGTCTTGGAGCGGTGAATGTATTCCAGCGTGGCCGCATCTGCGCGCTTATGTTCCGCCTCCAGGTCCATCACCTGCCCGCCGATCATGCCATCCACCGTCCCGGTGGCGTGGGCAACCTCTTCGATAATGCGCACCCGGCGCTCCGCCGCACAGCCCAGCCGCGCCAGCACCTCGTACGCGTAGGTCTGCAATCCATCGCCCGCCAGAATCGCGGTCGCTTCCCCAAATGCCTTGTGGCACGTGGGACGCCCTCGCCGCAGGTCATCGTTGTCCAGGGCCGGCAGGTCGTCGTGGATCAGCGAGTAGGTGTGCAGCATCTCCAGCGCAGCGCCCAGATCCTCCACGCCCTCGGGCAGGAAACCCGCCACCAGCCGCGCCGCTTCCAGGCACAGGATGGGCCTCAGCCGCTTGCCTCCCGCAAACACGCTGTGCCGCATGGCCTGGTGAATTGACGCCGGATACTGCCTCTCCGGTGGCAACAGTCTCTCCAGCGCCGCGTCGGCTACGCGGCGTCCTTCGTCCAGGGTTTGTTGAAGCATTCGCTGTCGAGTATAACAAGGGCGCGGAGTGCCGCATCCTAGGCCACCGAAGGCTCCATCTCCATGCTGCCGGGACAGGGGCGCTATCGCAGCAGGCATGTTGGGTTAGTTTCAATCTGCCAAATTGAGCCCGCAAGGGCGAAACAGTGTTTAGCCCAGGGCGTCAGCCCTGGGTAAGCCGCGCAAAAACCACTCTGCGCGAGCCGAGCCCGCGAGGCGAGCGCAGTTCGCCAGATTGCCTGTTATCTCTCCGGCAACGGGCAGAACTTGCCCTCCGAGAACCCCTCCGCTTCGACTGCAAAGGTGCGGTTAAAGCGAGCCCGGTAATTCTCCCAGGCAATCGCGGCGCTCAGTTCCACCAGTTGGCGTTCGGAAAAGCGGCTCCGCAAGGCTGCGAAAAAATCATCGGAAACTTCCGACGGTGTTCGAGTCAGCTCCACGGCCAGCCGTAACACCATCTTTTCTTCTTCGTTGAAGTGCGGGCTCCCGTCAAACTGCGCCAAATCGCGCAGCTGCTCTTCTGTAATCCCCATCTTTCTGCCCACGGCAGAACCGATGTCAATTCAAAATGGGCAGCCCACCAGGGCCGCTACCTTCACCTGTGCCAGTTCCTTCAGCTTCAATGCGACAGTGCCCCGGCGGGCAATGTGCATACTCATCCGGGCCGCGGCTTGCAGAAGTTTAGGATCGCGTGCCTGGATTCGGGCGGACAAGGGAACCCTGCCTAACCGGCGTTTCGCCAGCCAGAAAATCACTCGTGCGCGAAGCCCTGCTTCGTGCTGTTGGACTCCTGCTGTTCGGCTCATCCCACCTCCCTCGAACTCATTTGCGTCGCGGTTGTCCGCTGTTATTTCGCTTGCATCTGAACTAGTGATGCCACGCACTCAAAGAAGTAGCACCAAAAACTCCAGGAGGGACCGTGTAGCAGAAGGTGCGGTTCCAGCTGAAAGACTCCAGGCGCAGTTCACGCTCATCAAGCTGCCCATCCGCCCGCCTTTCCCCCCCATGGAGGCCAAATCAGTCGAAGCGCTGCCGCGCGGCGAAGCTTGGCAATTCGAGCCCAAGTGGGACGGCTTTCGCTGCCTCGCCTTTCGTCGTGACGACCAGGTTCTGCTGCAGTCCAAGGCTGGGCAGCCCCTGGGCCGCTACTTCCCGGAACTGCTTGAAGCGCTGCGCGCCCTCAAGCCGCAGCAGTTTGTCCTCGATGGCGAAATCGTAATCTTTTCCGGCGACCACCTTGACTTCGACGATTTGCTGCTGCGCATTCATCCTGCCGAATCCCGTATTCGCAAGCTGGCGGCGCAAACGCCCGCCACCCTCATGTGTTTTGACCTGCTGCTGGATGACAAAGGCAAATCGCTGATTGACCTTCCCCTTGCAGAGCGCCGCAAGCGCCTGCAGGAATTATTTTCCGGGATAGGCAAGAACGAGCGCGTGCGCCTTTCGCCCTTCACGCTCGATCGCCATCAGGCCGAACGCTGGATGCGGGAGCTTGGCCCTACCGGACTGGATGGAGTAGTGGCCAAGCTGATCGCCGAGCCTTATCACTCCGGCGACCGCGCCGCCATGGTGAAAGTGAAACGCATTCGCACTGCCGACTGCGTCCTGGGCGGCTTCCGCTACGCTGAGAAGGGACATCAGATCGGCTCGCTGCTGCTCGGCCTCTACAACCAGCAGGGCCTTCTCGATCACGCGGGCTTTACTTCCAGTTTCAGCGCTGGGCAGCGGGAGGAACTGAAGGGAATTGTCGAGCCATTGATCGGCCCGCCAGGCTTTACCGGCAAGGCGCCCGGCGGCCTCAGCCGCTGGAGCACCCGGCGCTCCATGCAATGGCAGCCGCTTCGGCCTGAGCTGGTATGCGAAGTCCGATACGATCACTTTTCCGGCGGGCGCTTCCGTCACGGCACGAAATTCCTGCGCTGGCGCCCTGACAAGAAGCCGAAGGACTGCACCTTCGCTCAGGTGCTGGGAAGCAAGTCAGGCCGCGGTTCGGCGTGGCGGGAACTTCTGCCCCGGGCCGGCTGATAACCGGCGCCACTATTCGGGCACAAAGGTCTCCTGCTGGTTCTCTACACGCTCTGCTTTGGCGCTTCTTAGAGCGGAGTGAAATTCGGGCACTGCTGCGCGTTCGGCGGTGTGGTGCTCTTGCTGCCGTTGGCGTCCCAGCGGATCACGTTGTCCTCGGCCGAGCAGAACAGGCGCACGCCCGAGTTGTTGAAGCTGATGGGCGCCGCGCCAGTCACGTAACTGGTATTAGCCCCATTCACCGGGTTCCCGCCCACTGCCGTAAAGCTGTACCCGCTCTTCGTCCCGGCAGACAGGCTCTGGTCAATCAGGCAGGCGTTAGCGGGCGTGGGAACGCAGGGCGCCGCTCCACCAAGGTTGGTGAGTTGCGCCGCGTACCCGCTGCTGGGATAGGAAGTGGTGTACGACAACTCTGCCTGCTGGATGGTGCGAATGGATTGCACCGCCGAGGCTTCATTGGCGGAAATTTTGGCCCGCAGCAGGTTGGGAATGGCGATGGCGGCGATGATCAGAATAATCGCCACCACAATCAACAGCTCGATCAGAGAGAATCCTTTTGCATGCCGTGAATGTTTCATCAGAATTTAGTGTCCGGTTTGAGGAGTTCCGGGCGCACCTCAGACGCGCCCCGCAGCCATTACCTGGGGAACAGCCGCAGAAATCTTAATGCAATCTAATGGCCAGAGTGCCCCAGGCATAGACCACACTGCCTTCAGGCAAAGAACGACCGGAGTGCCAAACTTTGCGCCGCTTTCGCCCTTACGCGGCGAGGGCCTTTCTTCCCTGCGTGCTCCTCAGCGCTGCACTTAAAATGCTCTGGCAGTCTGCCGAATAGCACAGATCGCTGGCTCCCGCCCCCACCATCTCTGTCCACATCTCTTCATCCGCCAGGCGATGCGTGCACACCAGGCAAATGCCTGGAAATTCGCGGCGCAGCCATTCCACTTCCGACCGCGCAACCAGCTCCAGGTCGAGGATTACAACCTGTGCACGGTACTTGGGAATGGCCGTTTTGGCTTCTCCCAGGTTTCGCGCTAAATATATGAAACTGAAATGACTCTGCAGCGAACTCTGCAGGTCTTGCGCAACTTCCGCGCTGCTCTCCAGGATGACTACGTTCAACGGCTGCATACTTCCCCCTGAGGTTCGACCGTCGGCTACGCAACGGCTGCGTAAACGCCGCATACGGCAAATGCGGCGGGATTTCTGGTCAAACGAGCGTGACGAAAAACGCGGCGAGCGACTACTTTCTCGCCTCCGCCTTCTCGGTCAGGGGCTCGAAGGGTTCGGCCTGTAATTTCCCGTTCTGTTTCAATAAGATCTCGACTTTACCCTCGGCCTGCTCTAATTCCTTCCGGCAGGTATTGGAAAGCTGCATCCCCTCCTCAAAAAGCGCCAGCGACTTTTCCAGGGGGATATCCCCCTTTTCAAGCTCGCTTACGATCTTCTCCAGGCGCTGCAGGCATTCCTCGAACTTCGGCAATTTCTCCCCTCGCCTCTATTTTAATGCACATCTCTTCACCTTTTGCGCAGGAAAATTTAATTCGGCGGTTTCACCAAGTCCGGGTTGGGAGAACCGCCCGGAAGGGTACGAAAGGGCTGCTCAACTCTGTGCCAGGGCTGCCACTCCCCCCTGCCCCAGTGCCTCCAGCACATCCACGGCAGCGCTGTATTTGCCGAAAGGGGCGCTGATTTGCGCGCCTTGGACCACTTGGCGTATGGCCAGCAGCATCTCCCGCGCGATGGCCACACCTTCGTGACGTGCCACTTCGGCGTTGCTGGCCGCCCCCATCCTTTGGAAGATGGCATCCGGGATGGACACCCGCAGCTCGTTTTTCATGAATTCAGCGTTGCGTACGCTGACCAGCGGCCAGATGCCGGCAACTACCGGTATCCGGCAATGCTCGATGCGCCGCAAAAAGTTCTCCAGCAGGCCAATATCGAACACCGGCTGCGTGACCGCGTATTCCGCCCCCGCTTCCACCTTGTACTCGAAGCGGCGGATCTCTTCGTCAATGTTGGGCACGCCAGGATTGGCGCCTACTCCAATTACGAAAGAAGTACCGTTACCAAGGGGATTGCCGCCAATATCCAGCCCCCGGTTCAGGTTGTGCACAATATTCACCAAGCCGATGGAATCCACGTCGAACACCGCCGTGGCATCGGGATAGTTGCCCAGCTTCGGCGGATCGCCCGTAATGCAGATCAGGTTGCGGATTCCGATCGTCGCCGCTCCCAGCAGATCTGACTGTATGCTCAGCACATTGCGGTCGCGGCAGGTGTAGTGCAGTACGGCCTCAATGCCCACCTGCTGCTGCACCAGGATGGAGAGCGCCTGGTTGCTCATGCGTGCTGAGGCCCGCGGGCTGTCAGGAATGTTGACTGCGTCCACGCCTACCGACTTGAGAAAGCGCGACCCTTCCAGTTCCTTGGCGATGTCGGTGCCCTTGGGCGGCACCACCTCCACCATGGTGACGAACTCGCCCGCAGCCAGCTTGGCCCCTATCCGCGAGCGCTTTTCCAGCGGCGGCGGTTCGTGCGCCGTCGGCTGCTTGGGAACGCTGGCTACGGGAAAGGTGCTGGTGCGGTTGCGCGCCTTGCCCACCTGCAGTGCCGCTTTCATGGCCCGAATATGCTCGGCAGTGGTGCCGCAGCAGCCGCCCACCAGGCGCACCCCCGCCGCCACAAACTTGCGCGCGTAGCTGGCCATGTACTCGGGCGAGCACAAATAGATATTCCTGCCTTCTACGCTGCGCGGCATTCCTGCATTGGGCTGGGCTGCCAGCGGAAGTTCCGTTAGCCGGCGAACACGCTCCATCGCATCCAACATGGCTACCGGACCCACGCTGCAATTGCAGCCCAGCACGTCCACTCCCCATTCGCTGATGTGCGGGACGAAGGTCTCCGGGCTGGAACCGTCCAGGCAGTTGCCGTCATCATCAATGGTGACCTGCGCCACGACTGGAAGCTTGGCATCCACCTCGCGCGCCGCCAGCACGGCCTGGTGCAGCTCTTCCAGGTAGCCGAAAGTTTCCAGAATCAGCAGGTCCACCCCGCCCTCGGCCAGGGCCGAAATCTGCTGCGCGAACATTGCCCGCGCCTCTTCCCGCGAAGTCTTGCCCAGCGGCTCGATGCGTATTCCCAGCGGCCCCACCGAGCCCGCCACGAATCCGGCAAAGCTTTTGGCCGCCTCCCGCGCCAGCTGCACCCCAGCCAGGTTGATCTCCCGCACCCGGTCGGCAAAGCCGTGCCGCGCCAGGCGCACAGCATTCGCCCCAAAAGTATTGGTTTCAATTACTTCCGCGCCAGCTTGCAGGTATTCGTGATGAATTTCACGAATCATCTCCGGCTGCGAGCAGTTGAGCTCGTCATAACAGCGGTTGATGAATACTCCCTTGGCGTACAGAAGGGTGCCCATGGCGCCATCGCACAGCACCGGTCCCTGCTGCAGCCGGGATAGAAATTCAGAGGCCATGGGAAAGAGAATACAAGATTTGCGCAGCAGTGCCTACGGGACGACGTCGGGTGGCCCAGAGCCTGCCCTGAGCGCAGCCGAAGGAGCCTGCCCTGAGCGAAGCCGAAGGGTTCGCGGCCGCTTTTGGGCGCTAACCTGGGATCAGCCCGGTTTCGAACTGGGAGACGGCAAACATTTTCTTGCCTTTGGGTGGCGCAGCGGTTTCACCGCTGCGGTAGAGTGGCAAAAGTACGGGCGGCTTCAGCCGCTGAGGTGCCTTCAGCAGGTGGCCCGCCCTGCACGGTTCGAACGGTGAGTGGTAGCGGTTTCGAACTGGGAGACGGCAAACATTTTCTTGCCTTTGGGTGGCGCAGCGGTTTCACCGCTGCGGTAAAAGTGGCAACAGTACGAGCGGCTTCAGCCGCTGAGGTGCCTTCCATGGCTGCTCCCCGCCCAGGCAGGTGGCCCAGAGCCAGCCCTGAGCGCCGCAGGGTTCGCGCCCGCTCTTGGGCGCTAACCTGGGACCAGCCAAGGCTTTCAGATACTACTGCGGATACCAATTCAGCAACCGAACTTCGATTCCGGTTCCTTCCAATCCCTTTTGAAATACGCTGAGATCCGAACCGCGATAGTGATAGGGGATGACAATTTTGGGGTGGAATGCTTTCACCGCCTCCGCTGCCTCCTCGGGCGGCATGGTGTAGGGCAAGTTCATGCACACAAATGCGACATCAATGTTTTTTAGTGCGCGCATTTCCGGCACACCTTCGCTATCACCTGAAAAGTAGAAGCGCTTGCCGCCGTAGGTCAGTACATAACCATTGCCACGACCCTTGTCGTGAAAGAGCTTCCCAGCCGCCGGACCGCGTTTGAGGTTATAGGCAGGGATGGCTTGGATCGTCCAGTCCTGCCAGTTCCTGGTTTCCCCATTGGCAATGGCTTTGCCTGTGGTAACCGTCTGCACTACGGCCGGCGGGGCAAGAATTTCGGTGCCGGTCTTCTCGATCGCCTTGATTGCCCCGGGATCCATGTGATCGCCGTGAATGTCGGTGATTAGAATGAGGTCGGCTTTGGGTTTGCCGGAGAAGTCAAGCGGTTTGGCGGGATCCAGATAGATGAATTTCCCGCCTGCCTCAATCAGGGTGCTGGCGTGGTTCAGAGGTGTGATGCGGACCGGCCCAGACGAAGTCGCGAACACTTGCGTCTGACTATCGGCATGAGAAAAAGAAGCCAGCAACAAAACCAGGCAGGCGAGGCGCAGCAAGTTCATTTTTGACCTCAGGGGATCGCTACAGCTCCAGAAATGATAACGGGTCACGGCTGCGTTGTGGGCGGAATCTCCGAGAGACGGCAAACATTTTCCTGCCTTTGGGTGGCGCAGCCCTTCGACTGCGCTCAGGGCAGGCTCCTTCACCGCTGCGGTAGAGTGGCAACAGTAGGAGCGGCTTCAGCCGCTGAGGTGCCTTCGGCGGTATGGCCCGCCCTGCACGGTTCGAACGGTGAGTGGTAGCGGTTTCGAACTGGGAGACGGCAAACTTTTTCTTGCCTTTGGGTGGCGCAGCGGTTTCACCGCTGCGATTTAAGCGCTCAAGGAATCTGCCGGCTTTAGCCGCTGAGGTGCCTTCGGCACTCACGTGGCCCAGAGCCTGCCCTGAGCGCAGCCGAAGGAGCCTGCCCTGAGCGAAGCCGAAGGGTTAGCCC
This sequence comes from Terriglobales bacterium, assembly GCA_035702725.1. Taxonomy (GTDB): domain Bacteria; phylum Acidobacteriota; class Terriglobia; order Terriglobales; family Acidobacteriaceae; genus JAICWP01. The sequence continues at coordinate 9,521 of DASSQB010000251.1, forward strand.
CCAAAAGCAGGGGCGCGAACCTGGGCCACCTGTTGTTGGTCGAAACACTGGGGAACGTTCCGTCTGTCCCCAGTTTTTCCGGTTTCGAATTGGGAGACGGCAAACATTTTCTTGCCTTTGGGTGGCGCAGCGGTTTCACCGCTGCGGTAGAGTGGCAACAGTAGGAGCGGCTTTAGCCGCTGAGGTGCCTTCCATGGCTGCTCCCCGCCGAGGCAATACCGGATACAGTTGCTACTTCATCACCACTTCTACATTCCAGAAGCAAAACATTCTTCAATCCGACAGAATGGCTGGCCTGTTGGTTGATGTCCTTCTCCACTACCGCCAGAAACAACAATATTTGCTGCACGAGTTTGTGGTGATGCCGGACCATTTTCACCTGCTGATCACGCCGCAAGAATCTCTGGAAAGAGCGATGCAGTTGATCAAGGGCGGTTTTTCTTTTCGGGCCAAACGAGAATTGGGGTTCAGGCGTGAGATTTGGCAGCCCAGCTTCTATGATCGGCGGGTGCGGGATGCAGAAGAATATTTCGCCTTTCGAGACTACATTCGACAGAACGCCCTAAAGCGCGGGCTGGCGCTAAGAGCGGAGGATTATCGGTACAGTTCCGCTTGGCCCGGGCTTGTGCTCGACGAGGCACCTCAGCGGCTAAAGCCGGCGCATGCCTTGAGCGCTTAAATCGCAGCGGTAAAAGAGCCTGCCCTGAGCACAGCCGAAGGGCTGCGCCACCCAAAGACGTTATCCTCAAGCTTAGAGACCCTTGTTTTTCGGGAAAACCAGGGACAGGCGCAACGTTCCCGAGTTTTTCGAACGAGAGCCTGCCCTGAGCGAAGCCGAAGGGTTCGCGCCCAAAAGCGGGGCGCGAACCTGGGCCACCCGCGGATGTCCGCGCCTAACGTTGCGGCGGGAAGTACGCTTGGTTAATCCGCGCTGTCTAGAAGGCCAACGGCGCAGAATCATCTCCGTCCAGAATGGGCCGGCTTTCGGCAATTGTG
>DASSQB010000252.1:0-14448 GCA_035702725.1 Terriglobales bacterium
AAACGCCAGCGCCACGACGGCGCCCATGGGCAACAGCGCTCGGTTCTGCCCGCCCCAAAAAAGGGCGGTGAACATCAGGGCAGCCACTGCAGATAGAGGGAGGATGAAGCCAAGCACGGCACGGCGCTCGGCCGCGGTCTGCGCGCGCAGCGGCGTGGCCCCGAGCCAGCTTTCCACGGGCGTTCGCAGCCAGAAGACGGCCATGGCCGCCAGCAGAAAGAGCAAAAGCGGCCGAACTGCGCCGCCGCGCATGAGGCCGACAGATGCGCCGGTCGCCAGCGGCACCAGCAGCATGCCCCAGGCGCCATGCTCGCGTGGCACCACCAGCGCCCGCAACCGGCTACCGGGAGCCGATGCCGAACCGAGGGTGAGTGACATATTCATTGTCTTAAAATTGCACCGCCAAGACGCCGAGATCACCGGGCGAAGAGAACGAATCAAATTCAACCCTGCGCGCCCTCTGTCTCGGCGGCCAATCAGTGGAAAGCTGCGGGAGCGGCGGCGCGTTGCGCTGGTTTTCGCAGATGCTTCGGCGTCGCACGCTCCCGCAATCTGTTTACGGCACCACCGGTCGCGCCGTCTTCGCTTCCTCGTTCTTCTCGCTCGACCGCGGCTGATAAATGCAGAACGGCTCCTCGTCGAGGAAGTCACCGGTGGCGGCAAAGGCCCGCGCGCGGCAGCCCATGCAGATGTTGCGAAATTCGCAACAGCCGCACTTCCCTTTCAGATTGCCCGTATCGCGGAGCTGCTCGAAGACAACAGATTTTTCCCAGATCTCCGCAAAAGTCTGACAGCGCAAGTCGCCTGCCAGCACCGGCAGGTAGCCGCAAGGGAACACTTCGCCCTCATGGGAAATGAAGCAGACGCCGGTGCCGGCCAGGCAGCCCTTGGTCATGGCGTTCATGTCCCCGGGATGGCCGTGGTGCACGCCGGCCGGGTGGCCGGTGCGAGCTACAGCCGATTGACGGATCACCACGCCGGTGGAGCCCGGCATCGCCATTTCCGTGGGCCCGATCACGCCGGGGATGGGCCGCTCGCTCTGGGGCGCAACCGGCTTGCGCTCCCCGTTCATGCCGCGGCGTTCGGCGGCGCGTCGCTGCCGCACCACGCGGAAATAATGCGGCGCGCAGGTCGCCTTGAGCTCGATGCCACCTTCCAGGGAACGGTCGTAGAACCAATTCAGCATCTCTTCGTATTCTTCCGGTGCAACCATCTGCTCGGCGGCGATGTCCACGCCGCAGCCCACCGGCACCAGCAGGAAAGTATGCAGGGCGTCTGCTCCCAGCCGCCGGGCCAGCTCCAGCACTTGCGGCAACTGGCGGGCGTTGTGGCGGGCGATAGTCATGTTGATCTGCACCGACATGCCCAGCGTTTTCAGGTTGCGCAAACCTTGCACGGCGGCATCAAATGCGCCGGGAATGCCGCGAAAGGTGTCGTGGGTAAGCGAGTCGGCGCCGTCCAGGCTGATGGACACACGGCGCACACCCGAATCCACAATCATGCGGGCCACTTCGCGGGTGACCAGCGTGCCATTGGTGGCCAGGGCCACCCGCAGACCCCGGTCGGTGCCGTAGCGCGCCAACTGGAAAATATCGGAGCGGTAGAGCGGTTCACCGCCGCTGAGCACCAGGATGGGGTTGGCGGTCGCGGCGATCTGGTCAATGATGCGGAGCGCGGTCGCGGTGGTAAGGTCGGAGGGAGAGCTAAGCTCGGTGGCGCTGGCGCGGCAATGGATGCAGCGCAGGTTACAACCCTTGGTGACCTCCCAGAAAATCAGCCGGGGGGAAGCTTTGGCCTCCGCCGCTGGTCCGCTGCCATGCGCCATGGTGATCTCCTTTTCCCGCTGAACCCATATCCCCGCAGCTCCTACGATAGAAAAGGTGCGCACGTGAGGCCGTGACCCGTATCACGAGAAATTGTGATGTGCGTCACCGGCTGCTCTTCGGCGGCTAAAGCCGCGGTTAGCCGGCGTTTACGTCGGCACGGCTGAAAGCCGTGTCCTGATACGAAGCTCGCCTTCCTGAGGGACGGCGTTCGCGGGCGAGGTGCCCGCGCCACAGACGCAAGGTCCCTCGACTGCGCCGGCCGACTCGCGAGCGAATCGGCCAGGTGTGCTCGGGATGACAGGGGGAACGGATCGGCGCTGCCAGCACAGCCAGCGAGAGGCCGCCGCTAGAAGAACGGCTGCCCTACGGCCCGACGCCGCCGGTGTGGCAGTCGCTGCAGTTGGCCGCGCTGATGTCGCCCAGGTCCACGGGATGCTTGAAGGCCACCCCCCCAATAGAGGTGGGCTGTGTGCCGCCCTCCTCCTGGCTGAGGATGGTGTGGCAGATGGTGCAATCCTTGCGAATCACTTTGCCGTCGGCGCTCATGTGCTGGCCGTCGTGGCAACGGAAGCAGCCGGCGAAATAGAAGTGCCCGATGTTGTCGGGATGAGTCTTCCAATCAATCTTCATTTCGGGGAAGGTCGTGGCGCGATAGATGCGCTGCAGTTCGGTAATGGCGTCGCGGATTTCGAGCTGCTTTGTGCTCTCCAGTTGCGGATACTTGCTGGCATAGAAGTTGTGCACCGCGGTGGCAATGCCCTGCACGGCCTGGTCGGTATTGGCATAGCTGGCGGTCAGGGCGGTGACGCCCTGCTGCTTGATGTAGGGCAACGAAGCGTCAATGCGGCGGGACAGCAGCGACTGGTCTACGGCGCGGTCGGGCGGCACGTAGATGTGGGTGGGGCGATTGTGGCAATCCACGCAATCCATGCGCCGGCGGGGAAGGGTTGCAATCTGCGCCTTGGTCAAGGGAGCATCCTTGACCATGTAGTCGGTGACCCGGCCCTGCATGTCCTTGACGTGCACGTAGGGGATAGTTTCACGCGTCTTGTCGGGCGTGACGTAGGTGATTTCGTTGGCGATATTCATGTGCCAGTGAATGCCGGTGGTCATGCCGATTCCGGGATCGCCACCGCCGGTCTTGATGAGGAGGCGGATTTGCCGCGGGGTGTTCTTCTCGTCGTAGCCGTAGTGCGTGATTACCTTGAGTTGCGCACCATAGAACTTGCGCGGCCAATGGCACTGCTCGCAGGTCTCCTGCGCCGGGCGCAAATTTTCGACGGGCGTGGGAATGGGCCGGGGAAAGCGGTTGAACATGGTGGCATACACCTGGCGCGCGCCTGAGAGCTTGGAGCGCACATACCAGGTGGCGCCGGCGCCGACGTGGCAATCCACGCAGCGAACCCGAGCATGGGGCGAAAGCTGATAGGCGGTGAATTCGGGGTTCATCACCGAATGGCAGAGCTGGCCGCAAAACTGGGTAGAGTCGGTGAATTCATAGCCGCGATAGCTACCCACGGCGCTGAGCACCACGAAGACCACCACAAAACTGAAAAAGAAAGCGAACGTGCTGCGCTGCGCCGGCTCGTTCAAGTCAATTTGCGGGTAGACCGGCCCTTCAAGTCCCTCCATCTGCAACCTGCGCCGGCGCGCGAGATACATGCCCGCCGGAATCATCAGCAGTCCCAGGATGAAGAACCCGGGCAGGATCATGTAGGCGAGAATGCCGACGTAAGGGCTGTGACGGGGAGAGAAAACGTCAATCAGGAAGAGAAACAGGATATTTGCGAGGCTGACCAGGGCAAGCGCGCCGCCGATGGCGGCCAGGGGATGACGAAAACGATTGGTGATGCGGATTCGCCGCTGGTCAGCTTCCCGGTTGGGATCGTTATCCATAACATCCATGAGCCTAAACCATGCCTCCGTGGCGCCGCCATACTATGGCCGTGGCGCCAATTCCTCTTGCTTTTCCTTGCTCGCGGGTATCTCCTTCGCTGCCGTCTTTGCAATTAGTTCATCCCCGTTCTGGCCCGCCTTCGCTGCGACTTCAGCATGGTCCTTTGCGGCGGTTTTCTGGTCGGCGCCGCTGGCCTCGAGCAGAGACTTCGAATCCAGCCCGTGCTCTTCGCGGTAGTGCTCCAGCGACATTTTGCCGTCGTACCACGCCCAGTTCATGGGGTAGGTATCGGGATCAAAGAACACCTGGTAGAAGTGCCAAGCCACAATGGCAAGGGTGGCCAGCACCGCCTCATAGAAGTGGACTGCCGAGGCCACATCCAGCCACCAGCGCGGAATCAGGTCGCCCACCGTAATCTTCGCCCACAGCATGATGCCGGTGGCGGCCATGATTACCATGCCCCACACCAGCGCCCAGTACTCGGCTTTTTCGGCGTAATTGAAGCGGGCGAATTGCGGCTTGTCGTAACCCAGCCCCAGGTAGTGGCCCAGGTTCGCGAACACGTCGCGGGCATCCTTCATGCGCGGCAGGAAGTCTCGCAGCAAACGCCGCCCCTCGCGACTGACCGCGGCGTAGATGATGTGGTACAGGCCGAGCGAGATGAGCACTACAGCAGCGACGCGGTGCACAATGCCGCGCACCTTCTCGCCACCCACCATGGCGGCAAACCAGGAGTCGGGGAACTTGAGCGCGAAGCCCGTGATCACCAGCACAAAGAAGCTGGTCAGCAGGATCAGGTGCTGCACGCGCTGGTTGGGGCTCATGCGCACCAGCGCGCGGTGCTCGGCCTTGCGCCGCGCCACCGCCTTCATGCGCCAGATGAGGAAATTGTGGGCCAGCATGGCGCCGATGACCGCCAGAATCATACTGATGTAAAAGCGGCGCACCCAGCGCACAGCCACACTGCCGGTATCGGCCGAAAGCGGCGCGTCCACGTGCACCCTGGCGAGCACAAACTTTGCGGTGACGCCGGGATGGCACTGCCCGCACGTCTTCACCAAGTTGGCGCGATTGACGGTGGAGTGCGGGTCGGACGAGGGCAAAATGTTGTGCACCCCGTGGCAACTGGCGCAATTGGCCACCACCTGCGAGCCCAGGCGGGAGGCCAGCCCGTGGTAGCTGTCCATGTAAGTGCTCACCCGGTGGGCGGGCACACCGAATTCCTGGGTCAGGCGCACGCCTTCATGGCAGCGGGCGCAGGTAGCTAGGGCGACAGATTGCGACGAAACCGTGGAGGAGGGGTCCAGCGGCGCCTTGATGGAGTGGATGCCGTGGCAGTCGGTACATACCGGCGCTTGCCAGTTGCCGCGGGCGATCGCCTGCCCGTGGATGCTCTCGGCATAGGCCTTCTGCACGCCAGCGTGGCACTGGGCGCAGGTGTTGGGCACGTTGAATTTGAAAATCGGCGACTTGGGGTCGCCCGCGGAGCGAATATCGTGGCTACCGTGGCAGTCGGTGCACACGGCCGCTCCGTCTTTGCCCGCGGCCACTGCCCGCCCGTGCACGCTTTCCTGGTAGGACGCAAAGGGCTGGGCGCTGTGGCCGCTGGCTTCCATCACGAATTTCTGGCCGTGGCAGGAGCCGCAAGTGGCGGGAATGTTGGCGCGGTGCACGCGCGAGGCGGGGTCGCTGGCAGGCACCATTTCATGCGGGCTGCCGTGGCAATCCACGCAGCGCGCCGCGCGCGTGTCGCCTTTTTTCAGCGCCGCCGCGTGGAAGCCGCTGTCGTAGGCAGCCTGCTGGTCGGCGTGACAGGCGGCGCAAGCCGGTTTAGACGGCGTCGCCTCGTGCGGCACAGCTTTCACGTCGCTGTGGCAATCGGTGCAGCCGAAGACGCTGTGGACCGAGCCCTGGAACTTCTTATCGTCCACATACAGGCTGACTTGCTTGCCATTGTCTTCTTTGCTCAGGGTGTTATCGCCATGGCAGGCGAGGCAATCGGCATTGCTCAGCTTCTGAGCGAAGGAGATTCCGTTAAGAAGCAGAAACAGAGCAGCCAGCGCCCACAACCGAGGGCGAGAAGGGCGAAGGCCACGGGCGCAACCGGCACCAGAGTGCATGGAACTGACCTCCTCCAGTCGGTCAGCCTTACCCTCTATTGTTCCCAGATTGGCACACAGAGCCGCAGTGAGTGACCGCACACGCACCTGTGACGGGGATCACGAGAGGGTGATAACCATGGTCTTAGGGCGATTGGTGGTTTAGCTGGCAGCGCCGATCTGGCAGGCTTTCTCCGCGGGCTCATAACCGGTGACGGCGTAGGTTATGGCGCGATCGAAGAAGTAATTCAGTTGCTGCAGCAGTTCCAGTTCGCCATAGACTTCGACGGTGCGATCCACGCCGGCGTTCTTCAGCAGGAAGGACCACAGGTTTTCCTTGGTCAGGATGATGGCATACGCCAATTCGCTGAAGGGCACGCCTTGCGCCGCCCGGCGTATTCCGATTTCGCGATAGCGGCGCTCGATGTCGCCTTCCGTCCGCTTCAGCAGCCATTCGCCCAGGTCGTGATAAATCTCATAAACCCGCAGCTTTAAATCCTGCGCCGGCACGCGGCGGCAAAATTCGGCGGTGCGCGGCGATTGCTGAACCTGGTGCGTCAGACTGTTGGCCAGTTCGTCAGCGTGCCGTTCGATCAGTCGAACCAGATGGTAGGCGAGCAGCATGGCCCTCACCCGATTGCCCGGCCACAAAATAACTCCGCAGCGTCCCAGCAACTCCCAGGATCAGCCTACTTTTGTTCGTGACCCGGAGCAGTGAGTTGGCTCACCATGGGGAGTGACGTTCCAGATCAAAATGTTGAGGGGAAAGCCTGTTCGTTCTCGACTCTCCGGCCAACTGGGGCGCATTGTTACAACTTTTTACAATCGGCGACACAAACATCGGGGCGGGGTGGGCGTCTACATGCCCAGCTTAGCGAGCGAGGGTGCTGGAGATGAGGATGGGAACCCTATGGCAGGATGTTCGCTTCGGCCTGCGAACGCTGTGGAGAAACCCAGGATTCACGGCGACCGCGGCGCTGATGCTGGCGCTGGGCGTGGGCGTGAATACGATGGTGTTTTGCTGGTTGCAGACCATCGTGCTGCATCCTCTTCCCGGTGTTGCGCAGCCGTCGCGCCTGGTGTCGCTCATCCAGGCAGATGCGGGCGGCGCGCTCTCCTCGCGCATCAGCTATCCCGACTTCCGCGACATCTCCAGCCTGCAGCGGGTATTCGCAGGAGTAGCCGGCACTACGCCCGCCGATGTGATCCTCGAAATTAACGGAAGGAACGAATGGGTCAGCGCGCGGGCTGCAACCGCCAACACCTTCGACGTTTTGGGCGTGACTCCGGAACGCGGGCGCACGTTTCTGGCGGAGGAAGACGTGGGTGAAGGCGGGCACCCGGTGGCGGTGATCAGCCATGAATTGTGGCAACGGAAATTCGGGCGGAATCCCAACATTGTTGGCTCCGCGGCGGGGCTGAACCAGCAGCTGTTCACCATCGTGGGGGTACTGCCAGCAGGGTTTAACGGGGTGACTGGTGGCGGCCACACCGACCTGTGGGCGCCGCTCTCAATGCATGATGCGGTGCTGAACTATGGCTCTTACTCCAGCCGTTCGTTTCGCTGGATACAACCGCTGGCCAGGCTGCGGCCTGGTGTAAACGAAGCGCAAGCGCAGGCTGCCCTGGCCACGCTCTCAGCCCAACTGCAGCGGGCCTATCCGGAGTCCAACCGGGGCGCCCGCTTCGAAATGTTCCCTCTGTGGCGATCTCCCTTCGGGGGACAGGCGCAGTTTCTGCCGGTATTGAGAATCCTGCTGGCGGTTAGCCTGGGGGTTCTGCTCATCGTGGCGGCAAATGTTTCCTGCCTGCTGCTGGCGCGGTCGGCCTATCGGGAGAAAGAAATCGCCATGCGCGTAGCCATCGGCGCCGGTCGCTGGCAACTGATACGGCAACTTCTGACTGAGAGCCTGCTGCTTGCAGCGTTTGGCGGATTCCTCGCCTGGTGGTTTGCGCGCTCGGCGGCGGGTCTGCTGACCGGTTTTGCGCCGCGAATCGCTGCGGCTTACAGTTACGAGTTCAGACTCGATGCGGCCACTCTCGGGTTCACGCTGTTCCTCACGGCTGCGACCGCCATCCTGTTTGGCCTGGCTCCGGCACTGCGCTCCAGCCGCGCCGGATTCCTGGAAGGCCTCAAGGGTGCTCGCGGCTCCGGCCTGGGCGTGCGCCACCACAAGGCCCTGAACCTGCTAATCGTTTCCGAGATGGCGATTGCGCTGGTGCTGCTGGTTTCCGCGGGGCTGTGCCTGCGCGGCTTTCAGCGCGCCCGCCAGCTCGATCTGGGATTTAATCCTCACGGCGTGCTGTACGCCAGCCTGAACCTGGTGCCTAACGGCTACTCCGCGCAACGCGCGCGCGAATTTGATCGCGCCCTGCGCAACCGGCTCGAATCTCTGCCGGACGTAGTGGGCGCAGCTTTCGTCAATACGCCGCCGCTGGGCCCGGGAGGCACATTCAGCGGCACAGTGGATGTTGAGGGGCACGCCGCCGCCGGCAGCGAAAACCGCCTGGTCTCATTCATCATTGCTTCGCCAGGATATTTTTCTGCAATGCGCATCCCGGTAGTCTCGGGGCGCTATTTCACCGACGCCGACGACGCCGGCCGGCCGAATGTTGCCATCGTCAATCGCACCATGGCGCGCCGCTACTGGCCCGGGCTCGACCCCATTGGGCGGCGATTCCGCATGGCTGTGGGCATCGCTCCTACCGACACGTTTACCGTGATAGGCGTGGCCGCCGACGGTAAATACGAGTCGCTCAACGAGCCGTCCACTCCACTGGTGTATGTCACCTACCCGCAGCGGCCGATTGCCTCGCTGTACATGAACCTGCTGGTGCGAACCCGGGGTAATCCGCTGGCGACTGTCTCGGCGGTGAGAGAGCAGATCCACGCCCTGGATCGCGGCGTTGAACCGCTGATGCTGCAGACGCTCGACGACTACATTGACCCGGCGTTTCTGCCGATTAGAGTGGCCAGCGTGCTGCTGGCGATCCTGGGCGCAGCCGCCCTGTTGCTGGCGTCACTGGGACTCTATGGCGTGATGGCATACGCGGTGGCACAACGACGGCAGGAGATCGGCATTCGCATGGCCCTCGGCGCCCAGGTGCGCGACACGGCCGCACTGGTGCTGAAGCAGGGTTTGAGGCTAGCCACGGGCGGGGCGGCAGCCGGCTTGCTCGTGGCGCTGGCGCTGACGCGCGTGTTGAGCCGCTTCCTATATGGCGTGAGCCCCAAGGATCCGCTGATCTTTGCGGGCGCCGCGCTGGTGCTGATTCTGGTGGCTCTATTGGCGTCCTACGTGCCGGCGCGGCGCGCCATGCGGGTAGACCCTGCGATTGCCATCCGCGAGGAATAGCACCTGGCCGTTGGCTCGGGTGGCTGCGGCCCAACTTGAGGGCAACGCGGGAAGATTTAGGCTGAGCCGATGAGGTTCAACCTCTCGGCCGCGGCGCGGCTGGCCAAGGCGTCTATACGGTCCATGGCCCGTTTGTGGTCGGAAAAATTCTGGGTGTCAGTTGCGAGCACCAGCGACGGCCAACTCTCCACAAACATTCTGATACTCCTGACTTGCTCATCCGAAGCCCGCCTTGATTCCAGGAACTGCGCACAGCGCACAAAATCCAGAGCTCGAAGGTCAGCCATGTTCACGCCCCCTCGGTTAGGGTAACGCGACGGTCAAGGCGACGGTGGTGTGAATGGGGATTGCAGAAATAGAGAGCAGAAAGTGCCGGATCACCACTGTCAGGTAACCCTTCGGTGAGGGATTTTGAGTGCTACCTCCGAAGATAGTTCCCACAGGCAGCAAACGCCGCATTCATGCGGCTTTTCCGCCAGGCAACCATCATTGCAGCTTCACGAACGCAGCCACCGATGGCACCCCAGCCGAGTTTACAACAAACAGCATGTAGTATCCGGGAGGCGCGACGTTGCCGTTTGGCGGTGTCGTCAGCGTCAGGCCCGTAGCGGCCGGAGTATAAGCCAGGCCAACCACACGCTGGTCCGTGTTGAAGGAGTGAGTTGTGGCTCCCGGCCGGACCAGGACAACCGATGCAATATCCAGTCCACTCCCAGAGGTCTGTATAGTGTATTGCGCACCGTACTGCATAGAGCTTGGCACGCTACTGGGGATGATGACCGGGCGTTGGGCCAGCGTGCCATCCGCGTTGAACAGATAGGCTGGCTGATAAATCTCCATGTGGTGTTCGAATGTCACTGGCTGCCCCGGAGCAGCAGCCGGCCCTTGACTTCCCGCAAACCACACGGTCGCATCCGGCAAGAGCAGGGCTACTGAGTGGTCCAGATGGGCATAGGCGTTGACCCCCGCCGAGGAAAAGCTGTTGCTGGCGGGATCGTAAAGGTCTGCGTTCAGGCTTGCTGTGGCGACCGCCTGGCTCCAGCTTCCGGCTTCCACATCAATGACCGACCCGCCAACCGCCAATACTTTGCCGTCCGGTAGAAGAACGGCATTGTTCCGCACGCGGCGCTCGGACATTGGTGGTCCCCACTGCCACACCGGCGAGTTGGTGGCACACGCGGGAGCACACGGTCCGAGGTCGATAATCTCGGTAGTATCCGTTGAGTTGTAAACGTCTCCCCCCATGATCATCACTCGTGGGTCATAATTGTTCGCGGGAGTCAGCGGCAGCAGAACCGAGGTACCGTAGGACCTGTCTCCCTGCCCTGCGGCGCGACCGTAGTTTGTCCAAGCTACGTGAGTCCAACCGGAATTGGTGGTGCTTGCTACCGCCGGGTCAAAAATTTTCGTGTCCGTGTCCTGGCCGGAGTAGAAAACTTTCCCGTCCGGCAACACGTGCTGCCGCATGTAGAACGGCGGAACGCTGGGAACGCCATCATGGTTCCAGTCCATGGGGTACTCCGGTGACCATCCGGCACCAAGGGTGAAGATTTCGACCGTAGAGTTCATGGCCGTCTGATCCCAGCCGGAATCGACCATCACTCGGCCATCGCCCAACTCCGTTGCGGTTGCGTACCAGCGACCGTGAGCCATGGGTGGCTGACTTACGAAGACATTGCTGTTGGTGTCGTAGGTCTCCACATTCGGCAAGCCGAGTTCCTGTCCCGGGGAATTGATTTCGTCGTAGTGGGTCCCTCCAGCTATAAGTGGATTTCCGTCGGCAAGAATACTTATGCCGCTGCAAAAAGCGTCAAAACTCATGTCCTGGGTGGTGATGGTCGCGGCGGAAAAATCCAGTATCGCCGACTTGTAGATCGTGAGCGATTCATCATCCCCCGAACCTGAAACCACGAACACCTTGCCGATGTGCCCTCCCAGTTGTGATGCCTGGTCTAAGGAAATTGGAGTGTCGAGCAACATGGCATGTACCGGATTGTTATCGATCAGGTACGGAAGAGTGGTCCACCGGCCACTCACATGAGGATTGGTCGTTATCGTTAACGTTGCCGCGCTGCTGCTGACACCGGTTGAAGAAGCTGTGATCTGCGCTGTTCCTGGCGATACACCGGTTGCGAGTCCACTGCTGTTGATAGTTGCAACACCCGATGCGGAACTGGACCATTGGAAGGCGATCCCCGTCATGCTATTGCCGTTCTGATCAAGAGCCGTGGCGGAGAGTTGGTGTGCGGTTCCTGTGTAGATCGAAGTGGATGTGGGTGAAATGGTGATTGTGGTCAGGACAGGTTTGGGTGGTTGTGAAGAAGGGCCGCCGCCACATTGAAGAAGAGGAATGGCCAGTAACGTTATCAGTACCGCAATTACATAGTTTTTCCTGCACATTTGCGTTCTCCAACCGAAATCGACGGCTGCGTGTAACAGATTTATACGTCCCACCACATTCCTGCGGCGTGAAAGCTCAGAAAGACTTTCGGGGGGGCGCCCGAAAACGTTGCGGGCTACCGCATGGCAGTCAATGCAATCCTCATTCCTGCACGGAGGTGGGTTACTCTTGGGCGACGCGACCGCGGCTGGCCTTATTGAAGGTCCGGCTGCAAGTCGTGGGACCACAGAACTTGAGGCGACTCGTTAACGGCTGCACAAGGAGGGCTCTTTATCAATCTTGTGCGATTACAGTGGTAATCTCGCGGCAGGTTACCGTGAAGAACCCCTTCACAAAAACGGAACCTTATTGCCCAATTCGAACTGTGAAGAAAAGGTCGTGCCGCTCCTTCGGATTTTCTAATCCCAGCGCGAATGGCCACGGCCGGAGACGACCTCGCAAGGACAAGCAGTAACACGAAATTGCAACAGGTAGGATGGTAGCCCATGCGTCAGCGAAATCGAACTCAACCACGTGCTGATAAATGAGTGGCCGAACGTGATGAAATGGCTGAAAAGCTTCGATTTGCTCAGGTCTGCGGGATTGGAGCGGCTGATTCTGCGCGCCTGAACGGCGGCGAGAGGCCATAGGCGCGGCCCTCTCTACTACCATTCCAGTATCGAACCCTTGCGAAGACGCGTACACTGTGCACCATTCGAGGTTACAACGTAACACCTGACTCTCGGACCCCCGGCCTTCCGATCAGGTCCGAGATGGCCCGATTGGCCCGTTTTCAACGGGTCCGAGGGTATCCGAAACGAGTTGGCTCGGACCCCTGTTTTGCGGAATTTGGGCAAAAATCTGCCAATCCAAGGACCTGAAAGTCCGAAATTTGGGCCTACCCTCGTGACAATTATCAGGGAATCTCATGTCTACACGCAGGGAGCAAAGAATCAATGAGTGACGTGGGGATATTTCGCCAGTTGGCAGTTCCATGTAAGAAAATACGGGCATGACGACACTTCCTGATCTGCACGACGGTTTCTTTGATGGTCTATGGCTTTCGGCAGACAAACGCGCTCGTTTCTTCGTTCGCACAGTGGCGGGAGAACGTTCCACAATTATTATGACTGACGTTCAAGCTCTAAACATCTGCGGTCTTAGGGCTGGAAATATCATCTTCGACCTTGTTCTCATCGCGCCAGACAAACTCTCCATGAAAGACATCGAACAGGCTTACGACCTGAAAAGTGGCGAAGTGGAGAAGGCAAGTCAACTCCTTCGCAAAGCGCAGGAGCAGGGCCTTTCCGGGCTTGAAATCAATCCTTCGTATGGGGCCGAAGGTATAGCGATATTTCGGGCAGTGGCAACTGTCCCGGAGCACGTTCTGGCGTAGGCCCCCGCTAACTGTCGTAAGCAGGCCTGTACACTTCAGAACCCATACGCAGGCACTACCATCTTCCCGCCAGCTTCATGGCTGCGGCGATGGCGAGTGCCCCAAAGAGAATGCCTGCTATGAAGTGCAGAATCCGCTGTGACCAAGTGTGAGAGTACAGAGGTGGAGCACCTGTGACAGTGTGCGTGCGGTTCCCAAAGTTACCTCTGGAGCAATACGTTGGTTTACGCCCGCTGCGCTCTTCGGGTCTTGCACACCGGGACGGTTCTGATTCTTCAAGAACCATTCCCTCTCTTCCTTGACCCGTAACGCATCATTCAGGCAGGAGCACACCGTGTGCCATTGTTTCGCTTTACCCTCGTACCATGAAATTCGGAACTTTCCCTCACGGTAGTCTTTCAGGTAGAGAGTGCCATCCGCCTTGAGCTTGGGAAGCACCACAGGACGATCCGTCCACCGCCCCTCAACCTGCACTCTTTCGTAAATTTTGGCTCTTTTGTTCGCCACGGGAAAACTCGCTCACTGCTTCATACGCAGGGCCGCAGCAACATAGAGAATTTAAAAAAATAGTCACCACGGTAGTCCAACGGACTGGAGAGAACCCGTATGCGCTTGGGAATAAAAAACTTAAGGAAAGATGGTAGCGCTACCGGGAATCGAACCCGGGTTTGAAGATTGAGAATCTTCCGTCCCTATCTTGGTATTGCAGCTAAATGACTTAGCTGCCATCCTGTCCATGAAAAATAAAGCTGTGGACAGTAAGCGGCGAGCCCTGCTAGCGTCGTTCCCGTGTACAACGTCAACCTGCTCCTCTACACCCGCACCGACGCCGGCTGGAAATTCCGTCCCGTTCGCAAAACACCGCGCGGCAAATTCATCTGGGACCGCGCCGCCTCCGGCGCATACTACATCGAATGGTACGAAGACCGGAAGCGAAAAAGAGAACGCGCCGGCCTCTACCCCGCCGAAGTCCTCGAAGCGCGCCGGCGGAAAATTCTGGAACTGAAAGGCCGAGCAGCCGAGCAAGGCCGCACGGTAAGACCGGAAATGGACGGCGAGGAAACCGCCGTCCGGCTCGCCCCGACCATCGACGCCTACCTCAACCACCTCAAGGTCAACCAGAAATTAAATACCTACCGGCGCTATCGCTCAGTGCTCGCCAACTTCCGCGACTACTTCTCCTCCAAACGCTACCTCAACGAAATCGGGCGCGGCGACATCCTCGAATACCGGGATTTCCGTGCCGGAAAAGTGGAATCACCCGTCACCCTTAATTCCGAGATCACCATGATTCGCGCCTTTCTTTACTGGTGCGTGGAGTTCAAGGGCTTAAAGGAAAACCCTGCCGCCAAGATCAAGCCGCGCCAGGTCCTGCAAAAAGCGCCGGAGGTCTACACCGACGAGGAGATCGCGCAAATGATCGCAAAGGCAGACGATGTCGAGCGTGCCGTGCTGATCGCGCTTTTCTTCAGCGGCATGCGCGAGCAGGAGCTT
>DASSQB010000253.1:0-4656 GCA_035702725.1 Terriglobales bacterium
CCCATTGCCGTGGACGGCTTCCGCAATCCACCACGGAGAGTAGCTTCCTAAGGCTATGAACGGCTTCCTGTTAGCAATAGTCGCCACAGCAGCAGTGCTGGGATTCATGATCCTGATTCATGAATTCGGGCACTACATCACGGCTAAGATGTTCGGGGTGCGGGTGGAGGTGTTCTCCATCGGCTTTGGGAGTCGGCTGCTGGGCTGGCGGAAGGGTGAAACCGACTACCGCATCAGCGCTATTCCCTTGGGCGGCTACGTGCGCATGTCGGGCGAAAACCCCATGGAAGCGCGCACCGGCGATCCTGGCGAGTTCCTCTCCCACCCTAGGTGGCAACGTTTCATCATCGCCGTCGCCGGGCCGTTCATGAACATTTTTCTTGCCCTGGCGCTGCTCACCGGCGTGTACATGGTGAGCTTCTCACGGCCTATCTGGGCCAATAAGACGGCGCTGGTCGGCTATGTAATCAAGGATTCAGCCGCGGCCAAGGCCGGGATTCAGCCCGGCGATAAGATCGTGCGCCTGGACGACGGCCCCCTCAACCCCACCTGGCAGCAGGTGATTCCCCAGATGGTGCTTAGCCCCAACCAGCCGGTGAAGGTAGAGCTTCAGCGCGGAGCTCAGACCTTTACTAAGACAATCGTGCCTGAGCCTACCGGCCCCGATCAGTACGGCAGCGCGGGCTGGGTTCCTGACCAGCCCAACATCGTTACCTCCCTGGAAGTTGGTCTGCCAGCCGACAAGGCAGGTATGAAGCTGGGCGACAAGATCGTCGCCGTAAATGCCAAGCCTGTGCGCTCGGTGCCCGCCATCATTGACATTCTGCAGGACGATCAAGGAAAGCCGGCAACCTTCACAGTGGAGCGCGATGCCAAACAGCTGAACCTAACGATTAAGCCGGAGCTGGTGTTGGCGCCCGGCGAAGAGGAAAAACGCTGGCGCATTGGCATAAGTTGCGATCCGGACGAGGTTACGCAGCTGCCTTTTGTTGCCGCCCTGGGCCAGTCCTGGGAGGACAACAAGAAGAGTTCCTACCTGATTCTGGAGCTGGTGGAGAAAATGGTCCGCCGCCAGGTTTCCATGCGGCAGATGGAAGGCCCCATCGGAATTGCCCGCGCCTCCGGCGAAGCAGCGAAGCAGGGACTTTCACCTCTGTTGCAGCTCACAGCGGCCATCAGTCTCAACTTGGGAATTTTCAACCTCTTTCCCATTCCAATTCTCGATGGCGGCGTCATCATGATGCTGCTGATTGAGAGCGTCATGGGACACGACATCAGCCTGCACGTGAAGGAGCGGGTTTACCAAATGGCGTTCCTGTTCCTGGTGCTGTTCTTCGTGGTCGTGATTTATAACGACTTGGTGAAGACGCTGCCAGGCTTGGCGCAAAGGCTGCCGTAGCGCATGCTAAACTAGCCTTGGGATGGCAACTACCCAGCGCAGAAAGACTTACACCTGCAACATAGGCCCGGTTCGGGTCGGCGGCGAGGTTCCGGTTGTGGTTCAATCCATGACCAACACCGACACTGCCGACGTCCCCGGCACCATCAAGCAGGTCGCCGCCCTGGCCCGCGCGGGCTCCGAACTGGTCCGCGTCACGGTGAACAACGAGGCCGCTGCCGCCGCCGTTCCCCACATCGTGGAGGGTCTGGAACAGCAGGGCGTGCGCGTGCCCATAATCGGCGACTTCCACTACAACGGCCATCTGCTGCTGAAGAAGTTTCCCGCCTGCGCCCGGGCGCTGGCCAAATACCGCATCACTCCCGGCAACGTCAGCGTGGGCCGCAAGGACGACGACAACTTCCGCATCATGATCGAAGTGGCCGTCGCGAACGACAAGCCTGTGCGCATCGGCGTGAACTGGGGCTCGCTGGACCAGGCCCTGCTCACCCGCATGATGGACGAGAATTCCCGCCTGGAGGAGCCCAAAGACGCGCGCGACGTCACCATGGAAGCCATGGTGGTGAGCGCGCTCAATTCCGCCGCCAAGGCTGAGCAGTACGGCCTGCGCCAGGACCAGATCATCCTCAGCGCCAAGGTCAGCGGGGTGCAGGACCTGATTGACGTTTACCGCAGCCTGGCCGCGCGCTGCCAGTACCCTCTGCACCTCGGGCTCACGGAGGCGGGGATGGGCATGAAGGGCATCGTGGCGTCCACCGCCGCGCTGGGCGTGCTTTTGCAGGAGGGCATCGGCGATACCATTCGCGTTTCTCTCACCCCCGCTCCCGGCGGCGACCGCACCGAAGAGGTGCTGGTCGCGCAGCAGATTCTGCAATCGCTGGGCATTCGCAGCTTCACCCCGCAGGTCACGGCCTGTCCCGGATGCGGCCGCACCACCAGCACCTTCTTCCAGGAGATGGCAGAGCAGATCCAGTCCTACCTGCGCCAGCAAATGCCGGTGTGGAAGGCGCGCTATCCCGGCGTCGAGGAATTGAAGGTGGCGGTGATGGGCTGCGTGGTCAACGGCCCTGGCGAATCCAAGCACTCGCACATCGGCATTTCGCTGCCCGGCACCTTCGAAGAGCCCAAGGCCCCGGTGTTCGTGGACGGCCGCCTGATGACCACCCTGCGCGGCGACAAGCTCGTCGCCGAATTTATCTCCATCCTCAACGACTACGTGGAATCGCACTACGCGGCGAGAGAAGAAGTACCCAGTAGCTAATACCCAGTACCCAGTTTCTCGTTTTCAGCTTTTTTCGGAAGGGCGCGGCTCCAGCCGCGCCGCACGCCATAAAATATTTTGTCATTCTGAGACGCGCGACTAAGCGCAGTGCGGGAGCGCGGCGAAGGACCTGCTTTTTATCTTTCGTGACAAAGAGCTTTGTGCCGCCCCTAACGGGGCTCTGGCCTTTCTTGCCTGCTCTCCCAGGGCTTCCGCCCTGGGCCTTACTATTTCGCCCGCGGCGCGGGCTGGCTGCGGCTGCCAGTGCAGGGCCGCCTACAAGGAACCGCTACACGTCTTTGCCAGCACATGAAGTGAAAGCAGACCGCACTGCAGCCGTCGGTCACGAAATCGGGTGCTCCAGCCATCAACTTATGCGAGGCCCTGCGCCCGTTCGATTTGGCTACTCAGCCAGATGGCCAGTCAGCTAGCCATCTACCGCGTCAGCCACCCTCGGGCACGCACTGTGAGCACGGCGTAAGGGAAAATCCAGAACATCAGGAAGAAGGAGAAATAGCCGTAGAGCACGCCGTAAACAAAGTCCTTGGAGCGCTCGCTGCGCAGGTAATAAATCATGTTGAACAACGAAACCACGCCAATAGCGAGCAGCATGCGTGGAATCATGCCCGGCCGGGCGTAAGCCAGAGCGCCCAGCATGATCAGGCTGAAGTAGTTCACGGGATAGCGCAGGTTGGAGGTGATCCGCTCCCACACCGAAATAATGCGCGGCAGCAATGGCCGCTTCCACACGATGCGCATAAAGTTGATTTCTTCACGCACATAGCTGCGGTCCCAGCGCAGAAACATCTTGCACATCTTCATGTAATTTTCCGGCACGACGGTGCGCACTTGCGCCGAGCGCTGGTAAACCGTGTCGTAGCCCTGCGAGAGCACCATGTTGGTCATGGCGCGGTCCTCGCCGAAGGTGCAGTGCGAACCCAGAAATTTCTGTTCCATCCAGGCGGGCAGCACGCGGCGCACGATGGAGGTACGATAGGCGGTCAGCGCGCCCGGGCAGCAGTACACCGTCCCGTAAGAGGATTCCACCGCCCGCATCAGGTCAAAAGAAAGGATGTACTGCACGTGCAGCATGCGGGGGATAATTCCGCTGCGCCGGTTATAAACTTCCACCTTGCCGGCCACCGCGCCTATTTTGGGGTCGCGAAACGGCCCGGTAATGGCTAACAGTGCGTTGGGCTCGATCACGCTGTCCGAATCCAGCGTAACAATGACTTCGCCCCGCGCTCTTTCGAAGCCGACGGCCAGGGCCGCGCGCTTGCCTTTGTTCTTCGGCTGGCGAAAGGTAGTCACCAAATGGGGATAGCGGGCGGCAGCGCGCTGAATGTGGAGCCAGGTGTCGTCCCTGCTGCCGTCATCCACTACAAAAATCTCCAGGCGGTTGTGGGGATATAGCGCCGTGGCCACCGACTCGATGGACTTCAGCACCATCGGCCCTTCGTTGTAAGCAGGAATTACGACGGTGAGCTGCGGCGCTTCCGCCAGGCTGGAAGCCGGAAAGGGTCGGTAGCGAAACCAGAAAATGGTGCGGAAGATCAGGAGGCACGCGCCCATCGCCATCCACAGCACGCTGGGCCGCACCAGCAGCTTGCCCCAGCGATGGTGCTCAGCTGCCAGCCACACCGGCCGGAACAGGGAGTCGTGCAGGCTGGCATAAACCAGGAAGGCGAGCCCACAAATAATAGCGAGGCAGAAAACCCAATCCCAATAATCCCTGCACCGCTGGGCAACTGGTTGTGGAGTGCTGTTTTCTTCTTGTGCTGGCGGCGGTTCTTCACCGACCACCGGCAAGGGCATCTCTAAAACGCTCATGAAAACAAGGATCTCCGGCGGCGAACTGGAATTAGACGTCTGATTGTACTAAACCGGCATCTCCGAATAAGTTTTGATGCAGACAAGTGGGCGGGGGCTGCGAAAACTAATGTAACATGAGCGGCAAGATGCGTCATTATCAGCGTTTGAGCGCTCAATGCCGCCA
>DASSQB010000254.1:0-11781 GCA_035702725.1 Terriglobales bacterium
TCCAGTCCGGCTTGTATTACGGCTACCTCGCCTTGGTGGACGGCATCATCGAACTGCTGCTCAAGGAGATGGGGCGTGAGACCAAGGTGGTGGCCACCGGCGGCCTGGCGGGCCTGTTTGGCACCGGTTCCAAATACATCAGCGAGGTAGATGACCTGCTGACGCTGGAAGGCCTGCGGATTATCTGGGAGCGAAACCAGGCCGCCCGCAAGTTGGCGGGCAAATCGGCCGGTGCCCCCGGCAAGCCCCGCCGTTAAGACCCGCGGAAGATCTCGTGGAAAACTACTTCAACTATTTCACCGAGATCGAAGAGCACTTCCACCGCCGCCGAGGATCGGCACTTCTGCTCTCCACCCTGGATTGGGCGCTGATCGAAACCTGGAAGGATGCCGGCATTCCGCTGGAGGCGGTGCTGCGCGGCATAGACGCAACCTTCGACCGCTACCAGGCCCGGCCAGCACGCCCCCGCAAGATCAACGGCCTGGCCTACTGCTCGCAGGAGGTGCTGGCGGCGGCGGAAGAGATGAAGGAGGCGGCAGTGGGGGCGCGCCACGAAATGCAGGAATCAGCAGGGCTGAATGAGGCTGAGATTAGCGCATTCCTAAAGCGAAACGCCGGCATACTCGAAGAACTCATGGGTGGGCGGGCCGAATGGTTGCCCGACGGCCGGCCACAAGCCGGGGCTGCCAAGCAGTTGCCAACTCCGGCGCGACCTGTGGTGGAAGGCGCCGCAAAGGCCCTGCGTGACTTGGCCGAGAGCACCGCAACCGTGCGCCCGCCACTGGAAGACTTGGAACGCCGGCTCACAGTCATGGAGGAAAAGCTGTTTGCCGTCCTGCTGGCGGCCACGCCCGATGAAGAACTGGTGGCCGTGCGCGCCCAGGCCGACCGCGAACTCGCCCCCTATCGGCGCAAAATGCCGGCCGCGCAAATCGAGCAGCTGCACAAGCAGTTCGTGCATAAGAGGCTGATGGAGGAGTACGGGGCGCCGCGGCTCAGTTTATTTTACATGTGACATCATTACCCCTGTCATGTTGAGCGAGGGCGAATGCCCGAGTCGAAATTGAGGCGGTGAGCGGGCGTCTGAGCCCGCTGCCGAAATCCTGAGCCAGCGAAGGACCTCTTGGGCAGAATCTCCCCTTCATGCTGTCATGTTGAGCAAGGGCGAATGCCCGAGTCGAAACACCCCACCGAGACCCAAACCACCAGAAAATGACTCAGCGAGCTTTTACCGAGAAAACTCCCTGAAGCGAATTTGGTGAGGGCAAACGGCGCAGGGTCCTTCAACTCCGCCGACCAATTCGCAAGCGAATCGGCCGGCTGCGCTCAGGATGACGGAGGCAGAGGGTTTCCATCTTTAATCAAAACCAATCGTTAATCGTAAATCTTCGATCGCCAATTCCTTGCCGGGCCGCCCGTCCAATTACAATCACTGCTTGGACCTAACCATTGAAAAGCTGGTGTATGGCGGCGACGGCCTGGCGCGCCTGGCGGCGGACGAGCGTGGGCGGCGCAAGACGGTCTTTGTGCCGTTTGTGCTCGAGGGCGAACAGGTAGATGCAACTGTGGTACAGCAGAAATCGGAATTCGCCCGCGCCCGCGTGCGCCGCGTGCTTCAACCATCCCCAGCCCGGGTCGAGCCGAGTTGCCCTTATTTTCTGCGCTGCGGCGGCTGCCACTACCAGCACGCCGGCTACGAACACCAATTAGAAATCAAGGCCACCATTCTGAAGGAAACGCTGGCCCGCATTGCCAAGCTGCAACTCGAAACCGAGCTGCAGATTCACCCTTCGCCACCGTGGAACTACCGCAACCGCACCCGGATGCGGCTGCGCAGCCAGCCCTTTGCCATAGGCTATTACCGTTTCGGCTCACATTCGCTGCTGCCGGCGGAGGAGTGTCCCATCAGCTCGCCGCTGATTAACCGCGCGCTAGGCGCGTGCTGGGAACTCGGCCGAGCCAGCAAAATTCCTGAGACGATCGGCGAGATCGAGTTCTTCGCCAACGTCGAGGATACTCAGCTTGTTCTGCAACTGTTCGTGCCGGAGAGCGCGGCTCGCGCTCCGTTGAAGGAGTTCTCAGCAGCGCTAGCCGAAATGCTACCTGCAACTGCGGGCGTAGTTTCTCTGTGCGCAGAACCTGCGGCGCACGCCCCGCGTACGGAAGCGCTGCCGCAAATCGTTCAAGGCGCCGGCGAGCTTACTTATCATTCACATCATGATTACCGGGTCAGCGCCGGCGCATTTTTTCAGGTCAACCGCTACCTGACTGACAAGCTGGTCGAGATTGTCACCAGGGATCTTAATGGCCGCACCGCGCTCGACCTTTACGCCGGTGTGGGCCTGTTTGCCGTGCCTCTGGCACGCAGCTTCGAGCGCGTAATTGCGGTGGAGTCGTCACAGATTTCCCATTCCGACTTGCAGTACAATTCCCCCGAGAACGTGAAGGCGGTGCACGCCACCACCGAGCAGTACCTGCAGAGATCCATCAATACTCCCGACCTGGTGGTGGTGGATCCGCCCCGCGGCGGGCTGGGCGAAGCCGTCGCGCAGGCCCTGGGGCGGCTGCAGGCGCCGCGCCTCACTTACGTCTCCTGCGATCCCGCCACCCTGGCGCGCGACTTGCGCGTCCTTTCTGCCGCCGGCTACGCCATCGAGCAGGCGCACCTGGTGGATTTGTTTCCGCAAACTTTTCACCTGGAGAGCGTGCTGCAGTTGGTAAAAAAGTAGTCAGGAGTCAGCGTGGCGACAGCGGAACAGCTTCGCCCTCTCGGCGATCGCAAATTGCTGGCCGAGTCGCCGGCCATCGCTCCCACCACCCCTCCTGTCCCGGTGCGGGCGCAACTCGCTCCCCGCCAGCCGCTGCTCTATGCAGTCCTCAGCTTTTCCGCCGGCATTCTGCTCGGCACGCACCTTTGGCGCCCGCCCCTGTGGTGGGCCCTGGCGCTTCTCGTGTTTCTTGCTGCGGGCGCCTGCCTGCTTCGTCGGCGGCAGCGTTGGGCGCCAGCGCTGGCCTGTGGCGCCCTGGCGCTGCTAGGCGCGTTTGTGATCCAGGCGCGTGGCCCAGTCACAGTCAATAACGAAATCCTGCGCTTTGCCGATAGCAGCGAGGTAAGGCTCACTGCACACGTCATTACCGACGGCTTCCGGCGGGAAGGCGGCTTCGGGGGCGAGCGCCAGGTGCTGGAAGTTGAGACCGAGCAGGCGGAAACCGCAGCCTCCAACGAAAATATTCACTCCGGGATTCGCCTCACCATTTACTCACGGCCGGAGAGCGGAGGCGAGGGCAAGGCAGCCGCCCCCATTCCTCTTTATACCTACGGGCAGCGGCTGCGCCTCACCGCCAAGCTGCGCCCGCCGCGCAATTTCGGCAACCCCGGTTCCTTTGATTACCGCAGCTATCTGGCGCAGCGCGATATCGCCGCTCTGGGCTCCGCCAATCAGTCAGATTTGCAGGTGCTGCCCGGTTTCGTCGGGAACCCGTCTGCCGACTGGCGCAATCGGCTGCGGCGCAGCGTGCTGGGTCAAATTCACGCCCTGTGGCCGGCGCAGCAGGCCGCGCTCATGGACGCCATGGTCATAGGCGAGGACGCCTTTATTGACCGGGATACGCGGGTGAATTTCCAGCGCTCCGGCACCTACCACGTGCTGGTGGTGTCCGGCATGAACCTGGGGATTCTCGCCTTCGTGGTGTTCTGGGTTCTGCGCCGGCTCCGCATCGGGGATTTCTGGGCAAGCCTGGCCACCGCCCTGCTGGGTTTTGGCTACGCCTATCTTTGCAACTGGGGATCACCCATTGTGCGTTCTGCGCTCATGCTGCTGTTCTATTTGGTCACGCGCTTGCTCTACCGCGACCGCGCGCCGGTGAACGCGGTGGCCGGCGCGGCCCTCGGCATCCTAATTCTGGAGCCGCGCGCCCTGCTCGACCCCAGTTTTCAGCTAACCTTTCTGTCGGTGCTGGCCATCGCCGGCATTGGCGTTCCGCTGATTGAACGAACCTCGCAGCCCTATCGCCGCGCTCTGCGGCGGCTGGATGCTGTCGCTTACGATTTTTCATTCGCTCCCCGGCTGGCGCAGTTCCGTCTCGACCTGCGCATGATTGCCGGCCGCCTGCGCCGGTTCGTAGGCGTGCGTGCCGCCTGCCTGTCGCTAGCCGGCGGCCTGAGCCTCCTGCTGGGGGTTTACGAGGTGATGCTCATCTCCGCCCTGATGCAGGTCTCGCTGGCGCTGCCCATGGCCTGGTACTTCCACCGAGCCACTACCTTAGCCTTGCCGGCGAATGCGCTGGTCATCCCTCTAACCGAGATATTGATGCCCGCCGCCGCCCTGGCTGTCGCGCTGGCTTACATTTCCTTGAGCCTGGCCAAATTGCCGGCGTTGATTGCCGGCCTGGCGCTGCAAGGCATAACGGGAACCATTCATGTGGTCGGCCGACTGCGCCTGGCTGACCTGCGTGTGGCCACGCCCAGCCTGGGAGTCGCCTTGGCTGCCGCTCTGGCTTTAGCGCTGGCCCTGGCCACTGTCCGGCGTCGGCGATGGCTGACGGCGGCCGGTTTGGCTGCCCTGCTGGTGAGCGCGCTTTGGATTACGGTTGTTCCGCCGCATCCGAGAGTGCGGCCGAACTCCATGGAGGTGACAGCGATTGACGTGGGCCAGGGCGACTCCACGCTGTTGATTTCGCCCGAAGGCAAAAGCCTCCTGATTGACGCCGGCGGCCCTTTCGGCCCCTGGCGCTCTGAATTCGACTACGGCGAGGACGTCATCTCGCCGTACCTGTGGTGGCGCGGCATTGCGCGCCTGGATGCGGTCGTCCTCACCCACGGCCACAGCGACCACCTGGGCGGCCTGCCAAGCCTGCTGGTCAATTTCCGGCCACACGAACTGTGGCTGGGCCCCAACCCACGAACGCGAGCGCTGGAACATGTGTTAGACATTGCGCGGCAGCAGAGCGTAAATGTTGTGGAACACCGTGGGGAAGACGACTTCCGCTTCGGCGGCCTGCAGGTTCGCGTGCTTTCACCGCCCCGCGATTGGCGCCCTGCCGCTGAGCCCCGTAACAACGATTCGCTCGCTTTGAGGTTTGCCTATGGAAGCACGGCATTCCTGTTGGAGGGGGATGCGGAGAAGAACATGGAACTTGCTATTGCCGCCCAGCGCCCGCGCGCCGGCTTGCTTAAAGTGGCCCACAATGGCAGCGCTTCCTCTACCTCGCCCCCGCTGCTGGCTGCTGTGAAGCCACAATTTGCCGTAATCTCCGTGGGGGCGCGCAATCCCTTTCGTCATCCCCGGGCCGAGGTTCTGGACCGGCTGCAAAGTCGCCACATCGCGACCTACCGCACCGATCAGAGCGGCGTCGTTACTTTTTATCTAGATGGAGCGAAGATTATTCCGGCGCCGCTTCCTCGCTGAGTTCGTCCTCAGAGACGGGCTTTTCCTGCCGGTATGCCTCAATCAACTCCTTGGCCTCGTCCGCCTGCTCCTCCCGCACCAGGATGGCGACTCCGCCCACGGGAAACAGATCCTGCTCCAGATCCACGGGCTGGGCGAGGCTTTCGATGCCGTTGGATTCGAGCAGGCCCCGCACCACCAGGGCTTCGCTCTCCTGTTCTGCATCGAACACTCTCACCAGTCGTTCCTTGGGATTCGGATTTTCCGGCATGTTTCCTCCCTCATTTCGACCGCAAGACCGCAGATGCTATCATCCGATGATACCCCCGAAGGCAGTACGGGAGCTGTAGTCCGCGGCCAGTTCGTCTCGGATCTGGCAGCTCACCTCGAATTTTTGCGAGGCGAACTTATGCACCGCTGTCCCTCTTTTTCCCTGGCCGCGTTATGCGCAGCCCTTCTGATTCTGACCGCATGCTCCAGCGGTTCCCAACCGGGACCGCTGGGCCGGGCCTACGCCTCGCTGCGCAACCGCTTTTCCAGCGGGCAAAGCGAGCTGCAAAAGTCGTTTGATGCCAAAAAGGCCGCCCATAGCTGGCGCACCCTGACCACGCTCCGAATGCATCCTGGCCGCGCCCTGGAGACCACCATGGAGGTTTCCTGCCCCGACCGTGAGCGCATCACGACTACGCTGGGCGATACCCGCTATGAATCCATTCGCATCGGCAACCAGGCCTGGATTCGCAGCAACGACAGCGAATGGAAGGAGCAGCCGATAACTTCCGACGCCTACCCTTGCGGCAGCAATCCTGGCGCGCCCGCTCCCTGGGCCATGATGAACGAAGGCCGTGACCCGGTCTCGGTGGTTGCCACCATGGCCACCAAGATGAACGCGCAGGTGGGCCGCGGCGATGTGGCCAACCTCGGCGATGCCTCCTGCCAGCGGTGGCTGGTGAGCTTCCAGCACCCGGGAAGCAGCGGTCGTGGGCTGAATTACACCGTGTGCGTCGGTACCAGCGATCATCTGCCACGCGAGGTGGTAATGGGCAGCGGGGGCTTGTCCACCACCTACTCGGACTGGAACAAGCCTATGCAGATTGATGCGCCCGTAGCCTCGGCGCAATCCAGCAAAGCATCACCTGCTCATTAACCGTAATCTGAAGTCGTTTTCGTGCCGCTCGGGCTTGGAGGGGGATTCTTCGCTGTCTGGCTGGTCAATACAGCGGCCACGCCACAAACCGTCGCGACGCTTAAATCTGCTAAATCTGCAACGACACTCGCGTGCACTACTGAAATGTCCCGGCACTGCACGCGAGATGCTTCGGGCCTGAACGCCCTCAGCATGACGCCAGGAGAAAATGCGGGGTCCTGCACCTTCGTAATCCCGCCGTACCCTCCGTTATTCCTTTTCCTTTGACCGACTTACGCCTGGTCGCAGAAAACGCAACACACCTGCGCTGGAAAACATCCAAATGCTGGTAGAATCCGCTCCCAGAACGCCTTTGGGGACGTGGTTTTTCGCTGGGGAGTCACATGGATAACGAGGGGCGCGAGTCCGGGAACAAGCAGGCTGAGCCAGGCGATCCAAACGAGGACGAACACCGAAAAATCCGCCGCCTGCAGATCATGATGAACATGGTTATGTCGGTGATCTGCCAGGACACCGACCTGACCATTGAAGAAGCTTCCGAACTGGTGGCCAACAGCAAGCGCGCTGCCCTGGCCATGTTTCCCGATAAGGAATTCGCCTACGACATCATCTACAAGCCCCGCCTGCAACGGTTGATGAACGAGCGCTTCCGCCTGCAGTAAAACCAGAATCCACCACAGAGGCACGGAGACACAGAGGAAACCAGTGGAAAGATCAGACCCCTGAAGCCTGCTTTACGACAAGACCTTTCAACCGGACGAAAGTCCGTGGCTTCCCAGACTTTTCGTTTCAGCAACCAATCATAAATCTTTGAATTCTCTGTGCCTCTGTGTCTCTGTGGTGAAAACTCCCTCAGTCTCGCTCCACCCTTGCCAGGCGCACATTGAGGGTGCCCCATTTGACCTTAGCTTTGAGTTGAACCGGGATGCGCTGAGCGTCGTCGCTGTACCACACCCAGACCCGGCCCTTGTTCTTGAGCGGCCCCCCAGTCGCGATGGCCCGCACCCGCACGGTGGGGAATACGCCCGCCGGAGTCTTCACCTGCTCGCGTCCTTCCACGGTGGCGGTAATCTCGCCCGTGGCTCCGCCATCGTTAAGCGGAAACACAAAACTCTGCCCCGGCGCCAGCGGCAGCGAGCCCACGTAGTAGAACCCCGACATCACGTCGGTCACGCATCCGGGGATGGGGTGCTCCACGTGCTTCACGGCGCCGGTTCTCAGGTCTTTCTCTTGGAGCATGCTTTTGCCATGGACATAGTCGAAGTGCACTTCGGTTTCGCGCCGCCGCGAGCCCTCCTGGGTGCTCTTGGAAACGGCAAGCGAACAGAAGTTCCGTGGATTGATGGTGGTGCGGAATTTATCGTGCACCGCAAACAGCAGGTTTACGAAGCCGGAAGTATCGGCCGTCATAACCGCGTGCTCGCCCTCGGGCGAAGACTGCATGGCCAAGGTGGCCGTGCCCGCGCTCAGCAAGTGCCAGTCGGCATTGTAGGAATACGTCTGATGGGCGGGGAAATGGTAACGCTGCGAGGGCGGCAGGATGCGCGCCGCCGGCGAAATATCCAGCACGCTCTTCACATCGGCGGCGGGTCGAGGATTGTCAGCCGAGCCCGCAAAAACCGAAGCCGTGCCCAGCGCCATCAGGGCAATCGCGGCCCAAAGTGCTGTGATGCAGGCATATTGGATTGGCGGACGCATGACTAGCGGAACCACACCATCTTGACTGCCAGAGCGGCCATCATGGCGACGGCGCCCAGCAGAGCGTTGTATTCTTGGTGCTTCCAGTATAACTGGCTGGAAAACTTCCCCTGCCGCGCTGCGGTGGGCGCCCAGCGCGGCACAAAGCGCGGCACACGCCGCTCATACTCGGCAAATTCCGGAAAACGCAAGCGCAGAAAGCGTTCTTCCGCCAGCACCACCGGCAGGTAAACAGCAAGGAATAGCGCCACTATGGCTACCGCTACCGACAAGCTGCGCGCCGCCACCGCGAATCCTGCCGCCAGCACCAGGGAGCCAAGATACAGTGGGTTGCGCGTACAGGCATAGGGGCCGGTGGTAGTAAGGCAGGTGTTCTTTTGGACGTGTCCGGAAGCGAGCGCACGCAGAGCCAACCCCGGAACGCAGATGGCCGCGCCCAGCAGCAGGGATTCGCGGCTGGGCCGCGCCAGCCAAACGTAAACAATGGCGAAAACAAACCCCAGAGGTACACGGATGCGGCGTGCGATATCTCCCCAACTATGCAAGTCAGCTCCCCAGCAATTGCCGCGCCGCTGCCAGCACGTCTTGCGCCGTGATGGCCATCAGCCCGGGGTCCGTGCGCTTCCGACGGGAGCGCGCGGCGGCCCGCTCAGCGGTATCAGTGGCGGAACTTAGTGAACTGCGGAGCACGATGCCAGGGGTGCAGAAGGGGCCGTTGCGTGCGGGGCTGGTGGGTCCGAAGAGCGCGACCACGGGTACGCGCAGCGCGGCTGCCAGGTGCATGGGGCCGGTGTCACCGCCAACGAAAAGCTGCGCTCGCCGAGTGAAGGCGATCAACTGGCTGACTGAGGAGGAGAGCGCGGTCGCAGCACCGCCGCTCGCCGCCTCCACTGCCCGCGCCAGCGGCTCCTCACCGGGACCAAAATTTACTAGGCTGCACAGGCCCAAGGCTCGCAATCCCCGAGCTACTTCGCTATAGCGCTCGGTCGGCCACTGCTTCCCTTCCCAACCCGCACCGGGATTGAGGATGGCGAACTGCCGGACTCCAAGTTGCCGCAACTGTCGCTCGCAATACTCTTCCGCCGCAGGATCGAGGGGGAACTCGACCTCAGGAACCTTGGCCGACACGCCGGCTAGGGCAGCGGCCAAGGCAGCGTTCTGTTCGACCACGTGCTTGCCCCCGGCTACTACTGTGTAGGTGTAGAAGACACCGGCCGCATGCTCACGCGGCCGCTCAAATCCGGCGACCGCCTCCGTGCCCGTCCAGCGCGCCATCAGCGCCGTGCGCACCGTGCCCTGGAAATCCACCGCCAGTTCGTACCGGACGGCACGCATTTTCCGCCACGCCTCCAGCGCTTCCTCCCACGTGCGGCGGGAAAATGGAGCCGAACGCCACGCCAGTGTATTTACCCCATGCACCGCGTCCAGCACGGGACGCCCAGGACAACGCAGCCCCACGCGCGGCGTGTCCGGCGAGCAAAGCAGATCCGTCCAGCGTTCTTCGATCATCCAGCCCAGGGTGGCGGTGGGAAAAGCGCGGCGCAGCAGCGTGGCGGCCGGAAGCGCATGAATGACGTCGCCCATGGAGCCCAGGCGCACGACGAGCAGGCGGTCCACGTCTTGCGCCGCTTCCTGCACCTCCGCCTGGCGCCGGCGCATCACGACGGCCTGTTCTGCTTCCGAAATGGTGGCCAGATGCATCTCACTTCTTCATGGCGCGCAGCATTTCGCTGCTGGAATGGTCCTTCGGATCGCCCACAATCTCCACCCGGCCGCCGCACTCCTTCACTACGTCGCGTTCGGGCACGCTTTCCGCTGTGTAATCGGTGCCCTTGGCTTGAACGTCGGGGCGAATTTCGCGCACCAGAGCGCGCACGTCGGGTTCGGAGAAGATCACCACCGCGTCCACATCTTCTAGCGCAGCAAGGATTTCCGCGCGCTCCTGCTCCGCCATGAGGGGGCGCCCCTCGCCTTTAAGCCTGCGGGCGCTGGCGTCGGAGTTGATGGCCACCACCAGGCGGCCGCCCAGGGCTTTGGCCGCGTGCAGGTAGCGGATGTGGCCTACGTGCAGCAAGTCAAAGCAGCCGTTGGCCAGCACTACGGTCTCGCCCTGACGGCGCCATTCCGCCGTTCGCTGCTGCAGCGCCTGCCGGTTCACAATCTTTTTGGAGGGCACAGTCAATGTTATCGGAAACCTGCGCTCAATGTGGCCGCACAGCCGGCGGGACGCGCTGCAGGGCGTCGAGCAATTCCTGCCGCGTCACCGTGGCCGTCCCCCTCTTCATCACCACGATGCCGCCCGCGTAGTTGGCCAGTTGCGCCGCTGCTTGCGGATCGGCGCCCGCGGCCAGCGCAGCTGTATAGACGGCAATCACCGTGTCGCCAGCTCCGGTAACATCCGTTACCTGGCCGCTGCCGTAAATAGGGATGTCCACCGGCTTCTGCTTGCGGGCGAAGGCCACCATGCCGTCGCGGCCGCGAGTGATTACGAGGGACTGCAGCTTCATCTTCTTCATGATTTGCTCGCCGGCGGAGAGCAGGTTTCTCCTGTCGTTACCGACCTTGAGGCGCAGCAACTCTTCCACCTCCGGCTCGTTGGGCGTGGCTGCGGTTACGCCCGCGTATTCCAGCATGCGATGGCGTGAATCCAGGGTAATGGGAATGCCGTTCCAGCCGCCGGAGCGGATGGAATCGAGAATCTCCGGCGTAGCCGCGCCATAGCCGTAATCGGAGATGAGCAGCGCGTCGGAGGCTTTGGCGTACTGCTTGGCGGCCAGAATCAGCTCGCGCACCACATGCTGGCTGGGCTCGCTCTCGGGTTCCCGGTCTACCCGCACCACCTGCTGGCGGGCCGAATGGGTCATCCCCGCCAGAATGCGGGTTTTGGTGACCGTGGGATAACCCTTCTCCCGGATCAGGCCGCTGGCCGGAATCCGCTTCTGGCGGAAGCGCTTCAGCAGCAGCTTGCCGGCTTCATCCTCGCCCACCACGCCTACGGGAAGCACATTGACGCCCAGGTCGGCCAGGTTATACACCGCATTGGCGCCGCCTCCCGGCACCACGTCGCGCTCGCGGTGCTTGAGGATGAGCACCGGAGCCTCGCGCGAGACGCGCGAAATCTCCCCATACACGAACTCGTCGGCCACCATGTCGCCCAGCACCGTTACCGTGACCTGGGGAAAAGCTTCGACGATTTTGCGCAGCCGCTCGGTCTCGCTCTCAGGCCTGGTCATACAGGTGAAAGCGCATTCTCTCATACCGGCGCCGGGTGAAAGGCTGGTTATGTGGTTGATTCGTTGTGTTCGGAGAGAAGGGCGCCGACGGGTGGCGGTTCGATTGGAAGCCGGGCCATCTACCGCATGATCGCCAGTGCCAGGCCGGCCAGGCTCCCGACAACACCGACTAGAGATGAGAAAAGAAGCAGGATTATCAAAAACTGAACCGTCCGTATACGATTCGTGATAACCCAATCTTCAGGATGGGGTGGGTAAGGAGAACGGTGCAAGCGGCAAATGAAATGGTGCACCCGCTTACGATGGTCGAACAGGA
>DASSQB010000255.1:0-19229 GCA_035702725.1 Terriglobales bacterium
AGCGGTGGCCGGACGTTGCCAGGTAAAGGCTGCAGGTGGCGTGCGCCAGATTGGCGAAGTATTGGAATACTTGCGCGCCGGCGCTCGCCGTTTTGGTTCCACTCGCACCCAGCAGTTTGTGCAGGCATTTCGCGGGTTGCCGCAGACAGAGCACCATCAGTTCAGCGATTTCATAGCCGATCTCGCCGCGTAAAGGACTTACCACAGAGGACACAAAGGACACAGAAATATAACATTCAATAAATCTCGAAAGCCTTCGCGTCTAGCGTTGCGGTAATACAGATCTACAATTGCATTAGTCGTTCATGAACCCTTGAACGTCTTGTGGTAAATGCCTTTTGACTCGTTTTTCTCTGTGTACTCTGTGTCCTCTGTGGTGAAAAACAAAATGGACTTCCGCCCGCTTCCCAAGCTCGAACTGCACTGCCACCTCGACGGCTGCTTGCGCCTGGAGACCGCCCGCGAAATCGCCCTCGCCACCGGCGTGCCGCTCCCGGTTTCGTTGCGCGAGGCACTGGTCGCTCCTGAGGTCTGCCTCGACTTGGCCGACTACATCCGCCGCATTGACTTCGCCCTCGAACTCCTGCAGCGCCCCGAAGACCTGTTTCGCGTGGCTGAAGAGCTGATGGAATCCTGGGCGGCAGAAAACGTGATTTACGGCGAGGCCCGCTTTGCCCCGCAGTTCCACACTCGCCTCGGCCTCACCATGCAGCAGGCGCTCGACCAGGTACACGCCGGCCTCACCGCCGGCCAGACAAAGTTTGGTGTCCGTTTCGGCTTGATTGTCTGTTGCCTCCGCCACCAGCCCACGGAGCTCAGCCTGCAGGTCGCCCGCCTGGCCGCCGCCAACATGGACAAGATCTGCGCTCTTGACTTATCGGGCGATGAACTGCGATTTGGGGGTGCTGCTCATCGCGAAGCATTTGTGCTGGCGGAGCAGGCGGGCCTCCACCGCACGGTTCACGCCGGCGAAGCTGCTGGCGCCGCCAGCGTTCGCGAAGCTCTCGACTTCCTGCATGCCGAGCGCCTGGGCCATGGCGTGCGCGTCCAAGAACCTCCCCAGTTGCTTCAGGAATTGCGCCAGCGTGGCACGCCGCTCGACATGTGTCCCAAATCCAACGTGCAGACCTGCGCCGTCGCTTCCTTCGCCAATCATCCCGCGCCTCGCCTGCTGCGCCAGGGTTTGCGCGTAACCATCAGCACCGACGCCCGCACCACCTCCGACAGCTCGGTCACCCAGGAATTCGAAACCATGCAGCGCCACCATGGCTGGGGCCTGGCTGAGTTCTGGGCCTGCCAGCACAACGCCGTTCGTGCCGCCTTCGTCACCGAATCCGTCAAATCAGAACTGGAGGCCGCCCTCGATTCCGCGGAGCATGCTGAGGGCCGCGCCTTCGCCTGAGGCTTAACATTTCAGAAAGGAAACCCGTCTTGACTACCACCGCCAGCCAACTCGCCCGTCAAGCGCAGCTCAAGAACTCCGTCCTCGAGGCTATCGGCAACACACCCCTGGTCAAACTGCAGAAAGTTGTTACCAAGGACATGGCCGACGTGGTGGTGAAACTGGAGTATTACAACCCCACCGGCTCGTATAAAGATCGCATGGCTCTGGCCATGATCGAGGGCGCGGAGAAGCGCGGCGCCCTGCGTCCCGGCATGCGAGTAGTGGAATACACCGGCGGCAGCACCGGTTCCTCCCTCGCCCTGGTGTGCTCGATTAAAGGCTATCCCTTTACCGCTGTTTCCTCCGACGGCTTTGCCCGCGAGAAGCTGCAAACCATGAAAATTTTCGGCGCCGACCTGCGCATCATTCTCAGCGAAAATGGCAAGCTCACGCCTGAACTTTTTCGCAAAATGATAGACACCGCCGAAAAACTGGGGCAGGAGCCTAACTCCTTCTACTGCGACCAGTTTCATAATGAGGACGCCGTCGAGGGCTACAAGACCATCGGCCGCGAACTTTATGAGCAGGTGGGAGGCGGCCTGGCCGCATTTTGTGCAGCAGTCGGCACCGCCGGCATGCTGGTGGGCGTCTCGCGGGCCTTGAAAGCGTGCGGCTCCAAGCCCAAGATTGTCGCCCTGGAACCCGCATCTTCTCCCGTCCTTACCACCGGCAAAGGCGGACCGCACCGCGTGGAAGGCATCGCCGCCGGCTTCCGTCCGCCGCACCTGAGGGATGAGGACTTCGACGAAGCCCGCACCGTCGAGGAGAAAGAAGCGCGCCAGATGGCTCACCGCCTGGCGCGCGAAGAAGGCATTTTTGCTGGCACTTCTTCCGCCTTGAACGTGGTCGCGGCCCTGCAACTGGCCCGCGAACTCGGCCCGGGAAAAACGGTAGCCACAGTGGCGGTGGATTCCGGCTTCAAATACCTCGCCGGCGACCTGTTCCAAAGCTGACCCATCCACCGCTGCTCCCCTCGCCGCCCCAACGAGTGGCCTGCGCGTGCCTTAGCCAGGCCTTATTGCGGCAAGGGAAATTGCAGCCCGCCCAGGTGGCCCGCCGTTCAAGCCATGGCTCTGTCCCAGCGCGGAGGAGATATGGAGGCCCGGTTCGAGGCGGAACTGGCGGAGGCAGCGGTTGCCGCGGCCATGAATCAAACCGCTAATGCACGAAGAACCTTGGAAGCTCTGCTGGCGCTGGCCAACCGCGACGCTTATGTTGGCTACGCGCTGCAGGCGCAATTGCAACTAGGAGAGCTGGAGCTGAAGTCTAACCCCAAGCCGGATCACGACCGCTTGAGAGGTTTGCAACGAGAAGCCCAGGCAAAGGGGTTTCTGCTCATCGCGCGCCAGGCAGCAGCCGCCCTGCATGGTGACGCAGTCGCCCCCTAGGCCGCACGGGGCGCACCGCGTTGTTCCCGTCGCCGCGACCCCAGGATGGAAAGCGCCGCTGTTGCCCCCACCCCCGCCAGCGCCAGGCTGGAAATTTTCTTCAGTGCGCCGCTTTTGCGCCAGCCGCCTCTGATTCGCTCCGGCTTCCGCGCTTCGTATAGGTTGCCTTCGCTCTCCGCCGCAGGCTTCTTCTCGAAGTGCTGCCTTTCGGCCATGCGCCGAATTACTTTGTCGTACTGCTTCGGCGTAAGGGCGTGCGCCAACGACATGAAGTAGCCGTGCCTGCCCACCAGCACCTCCGGCCGGGGACTCTCCACCAGGCTTACGATTTCGCGCGCCACCATGCGCGCCTCGCTTACCGCCCCCAGCGGCCGAATCGCTTTGCCGGTGTAGTTGGCCGCGTGCTCGAAGAACGGCGTGTCGGTGGACGCGGGAAAGATGGTGCAGATTTTTATGTCCGTGCCCACATATTCCTGGCGCAGCGTGTCGCTCAGCCCCCGCACGCCGTGTTTCGAAATGTCATAGGCGCTGCTGTAGGGAATACCGCCCAGCGCCACCTGCGAGCATACGTTTATCAGCACCCCTCTTCGTTGCCGCTCGAACTGCCGCAAGGCCGCGCGTGCGCCGTAAATGCAGCCAAACAGGTTTGTTTCCAGGAGCTGCTGGATATCCTCGATCGGGGAGTCCAGAAAGCGCGCGTACAAACCCACCCCCGCATTGTTCACCCAGACGTCAACCGCCCCGAAATTGTTCTCTGCCTGACGCGCCAGTTCTTCCACCTCTTCTTGCTCGCTTACGTCCGTGGGCACTGCCAGCGTCCGCGCGCCCAGCTCTTCGCACTCCTCAGCCGCATCCCTCAGCGCTCGCCTGTTGCGCGCCGCCAGCACTACCGTTGCACCCTGCTTGGCAAATTCCTGGGCTGTCGCCCTCCCAATCCCGCTCGATGCCCCCGTAATCACAACCACTGCGTCGCGCACTGATACCGGCATGACTCTCCTCCACCTGAACTGTTTGGATAGCATCCGCAACGCGGCAGTTGGCCGGAGATTTCCACGCACCGGCTTGCCGGCCGGCCGGGTTTGGAATGCATTCAGGAATGATGCGATGGCGCACGCGAGATTCTTCGGGGCTGAAGCCCCTCAGAGTGACGTCAGAGATCGTTCTGCCGACGAGACTGGAAGTTGCGTGAATCTCGGCAGCAGCGGCTGGCTTACGGCTTCGGCCCCGGCGCTCCCTCCAGCACGTAGACGCGGGCAGGATTTCCCGCTTGAACATTGTTCTTTTGGAGGCATTCTTTGATGCGCCGCCGCAGTTCGCGGCTCACGGCATACTGCCGCCCCGGAAGTGTCTTCACCAGTAGCAGGTAGTCCACTTCTCCGCTGGCCACGCGCTCAATGCCGGGCACCTGTGGGTCGGCAACAATGTCGTCGCTAAAGGCACGATCGTTGCGCACCTCCTGTGCTACTTCGTTCAGCAGCTTCACCACCCGGTCGCTTTCCTCGTTGTAGGCTACGGAAACGTGCAGTGCCACCTGCGCCCAGTCGCGCGTCAGGTTGGAAACAATCTTGATTTCGCTGTTGGGCACAATGTGCAGCGTGCCGTCGTCATCCCGCAGCGTGGTGTTGCGCATGGTCATCGCCTCCACTGTGCCCTTCACGCCCGCCACCCGCACCACGTCGCCCACCGCATACTGGTTCTCCAGCAGGATAAAGAAACCGTTGATCACATCGTGCACCAGCGTCTGCGCCCCGAAGCCGATGGCCAGTCCCGCCACCCCCGCGCTGGCAAGCAGCGGCCCCATGTTCACGCCCAGCACCGGCAGAATCTGCATCAGCGCCAGGAAAATGATGACGAACGTGCCCACGCTGCCGATCACGCCGGCGGCCGTGCGCAGCTGCTGCGCCCGCGCCCCGCTTTCGTGCCGGCTGAACGCCAGCAGCCGGTTGATGACCACTTTCATCAGCCGGATGAGTACAAAGGCGATGATTACAATGACCAGCAGTTTGGGGACGTCCACCCGCAGGAATTCCAGGGCGTCCACCCGCCAGCGCTGCAGCACCGAGGTCAGGTTCTGATTTTGCAGGGGCTCAATAAACATGGGCGATTAGCGGCGGCACATCGCGTGCCCCGCATCGAGTGCGGATTATAACAAGCCAGCGGCGCCTCACGTCTCACCTGCCCTCCCCCCGGCGACGCAGTGGTAAATTTAATGCGTCAGTTCATGGCATTACCTGCGAGGTACCTGTGTCCAGGCTGCTGACCTTAATTATGATCGCTTCCTTATGCTTCGCCGGTTGGGCCCTTCCCGCCCACTCTCAAACCGCCGACGAGCCCTCGGCTCCTCCCCCCGGCGCGCAGTACCCGCCCTACAGCCGCGACATCGGCCGACCCGGTTCGCGCGAACCCAACGAAATTGAACAGAAGATGGAGCACGACCGCGAGAAAAAGCTCAACCAGGAACGCCAGGCCGAACTCAAGCGCGACACCGATAAACTCTTTCAGCTCGCCACCCAGCTCAAGCAGGCGGTGGCCAAATCCAACGAGAACACCCTTTCCCTCGAGGTGATCAAGAAGGCGGGCGAAATCGAAAAGCTGGCCAAAAGCGTGCGCGAAAAAATGCGCGGCCAGAACTGAGCCACACGAATCCTCCCAATTGCCATCCTGAGTTCAGATGCGGCCCGGAAACCAGGACCCCTGACGACGGGCACGGGGGCACACCCTCCCGGCGTGGTTTTCAGCATCCAACGTTTCGTAATAAACTACGAGGCTGTTTGGGAGCTGAATCAGGATGGGGTCAAAACCTCTCGTTGCCTTAGTTATTTTCGCCGGACTGGTCTGCCTGGGCATTGCGCAGACCGACAATACTCCTGCTAAGAAATGGGAAGCGCCCGCCGATGCCGCCGCCAAGCCCAACCCCGAGGCCAAGAACCCGGATGCGCAGGCCAATGGCCGCAAGCTCTACGTGCGCACCTGCGTCGGCTGCCATCAGGAAGACGGCAGCGGCAAAGATACTGGCGCCGCCAACCTGCGCTCCCCGGAAGTCCAGGCGCAAAGCGACGGCGCCCTGTTCTGGAAGATCACCAATGGCAATTCGGAAGCCGGCATGCCCTCCTTCGCTTCCCTCGCGGAAGCCGACCGCTGGGACGTGGTCACTTTTCTGCGCACATTGAAGGATTCGGGCGGGAACGGTACTGAGGGCTCCGGGGAAGGCAAGAAGGACTCACCCCAGGGTCACACGCCCAAGAGCCGCTAGCTGTAACCTTTTGCCCGGCTGCCGCTCGGTACAATAGCGAGGAGAATATGGCTTCCATCGCGCTGCTGCAAAAGGCCAAAGCGGAGTGCTGGAGCGATGAAGAGGTAGTAGCGCGTGTCCTGGCCGGCGAAACGGCGCTGTTTGAGATCATCATGCGCCGCTACAATCAGCGGCTCTACCGAGTTGCTAACAGCATCCTGCGCAATGATGCCGAGGCTGAAGACGTCATGCAGGACGCCTACGTCCGCGCCTACCAGCATCTGCAGCAGTTCGAAGGCCGGGCCAAATTCTCCACTTGGCTCACCCGCATTGCCGTTCACGAGGCCCTGGCTCGCGCTCACCGGCGCAGCCGTATCCAGGAGCTGGATGCTGAACCCTATGGAGGCTACATGAACCCGCTGCCCGCGACCACGCCCGATCCCGAACAGCAGGTCTCCGACCGCGAACTGGTGGCGCTCCTGCAGGATGCCGTGCTCGCCCTTCCCGACAACTACCGCTCCGTCCTCATGATGCGAGATATCGAAGAGATGAGCACCACTGATACCGCCCAGGCCCTGGACCTCACCGAAGAAAACGTCAAAGTGCGCCTCCACCGCGCCCGTGCCCTGCTCCGCCGCGAGCTCTTTGCCCGTGCTGGCTCTCAGCGCGGCAATGCCTTCCCCTTTATGGGCACGCGCTGCGACCACATGGTCGAAACCGTCATGCAGCGCATCGCCCAGCTGCTCGCTCCGTCACCCGAAAAGTAAACCTCCGCAAACCGAAGTTTTGGGGTGTCCCCTTCCGGGACTTCACGATATACTTCCCGCGCTGCAAAGTGGACAGCGGCCCGGACCACCCCGTAAACCTGTCACCCCCGAGAAAGAGGCTTATGAAATTGCGCGCGTTACTTGTGTCGGTGCTGGCGGCTTACGCCCTGGTTTCGTTAGCGAACGCCAGGAAGCCTTCCGCGCTAACATTCAAGGGCTCTCCTTTTCTGTTCGTCTGGGCCGGAGATGAGGCCCGGAAATCCAGCGACTTTCTTGCCGTAATTGACGCCCAACCGTCATCCCCCAGCTACGGCCGCATTGTCAGCACGCTGCCCGTGGGCATCACCGGTTCCATGCCTCATCACACCGAGTACGAGTTTCCCCAGGGCAATCTGCTTTACGCCAACGGCTGGGTGGCGGGACATACTTTCATTCTTGATCTCAGCCAGCCCCTGCGACCGCGCATTGCTGCTCAGATCCAGGACCGCGCCGGCTACAGCTTTCCCCACAGCTTCGTCCGTCTTCCCAATGGCAACGTGCTTGCCACTTTTCAGTCTCACGGTGGCGCTCTCGCTGCCGATGGCGGCCTGGTCGAGCTGCGCAACGATGGCTCGGTGGTGCGCTCTGCCTCCGCCCTGGACGCGGCGGTAAATAAGGACCTTATCTGGCCTTACAGCATGGCGGTTGCGCCCCAGATGGACCGTGTGGTCAGCAGTAGTTCGCCTATGGGCTGGCCCGACTGGGGCACGCCTCCCCCGGGGTCGTGGACAGTCAAAAAGATGAATGACCAGGTTACATCGCAAGTGCAGGTGTGGCGCCTATCCGACCTGCATTTGCTCAAAACCGTTTCTCTTCCGCCAGACGCTGGCAAACATCATCAAATGCCGGCCGAACCCAGACTGCTGCCTGATGGCTCCATTTACGTGAACACCTTCTCCTGCGGCCTCTATCGCATGAAGGACGTGACCGGCCCTCGCCCGTCCGCGGAACTGGTGTACACCTTCCCTGGCGGCGACAACATGCATACCATCTGCTCGGTCCCGGTGGTCGTGGGCCATTACTGGATTCAGACCGTTGCCGCCCTGCCGGGTTTGATTGCTCTCGACATCAGCCATCCCGAGAAGCCGGTGGAAGTGTCGCGCCTGGTTTTTGATTCACATTTCCCCATGCCCCACTGGCTGGCCGCCGACCGCAACAGCGATCGCCTGGTGGTCACTGGCGACATGGAAAGCTGGCTGCTGGTGGCGCGATTCGATCCCGAAAAAGGCACGCTCAGCCTCGACCAGAGCTTCCATGAGCCCGGCGCAAACCTGCCCGGCATCAGCTTCGATCGCCAGCAGTGGCCGCACGGCAAAGCGGGGCGCGCCCTGGTCCACGGCGCCCTGTTCGGCCCGCAATAAGCCAATAATCCCCCCTCGACTTCGCGACCACCAGCCCTAGCGCCGGCATCTTGCCGGCCGTCACGAGGGCGTCTCGCCCTCGCGCGTTTACGCGGTAGGTACAAATTGCTGATATCCTGAGGGAGCACGACGGAGCCTGCGACGGAGCGCGACCGAAGGACCTCTGCATGGCAGGAACCACCGATGCTGATCAATGGCGTTCTGTCGGCGCAACCCTCACCGCGAAATCCACCGCTTCGGCGCTTCTGAAGCAGCCTGGGACCAATAAAAAAGGGGGGACGCGACGTCCCCCCGGGCCAGTCTCGAGATCTTACCGTGATGCCGCTTTGGGCAAGTCGGCTTCCACCGGCATGGCGGCGGCTGGCGTACCTGCTTCCGCCACCTTGATCCGCATTCCATAAAAGGAACGGTAGACGAAGAACAACGAAATCACGAAGAAAATGGCCGCTAGAGTCCGACTCAACCCCGGACCCGTCTCGTAGGTCAGGCGCACCGCCAGCTCTACCGCCAGCAAGCCAAACAGCGTGGTGAACTTGATCACCGGGTTCAGCGCCACAGAGGAAGTATCCTTGAACGGATCGCCCACCGTGTCGCCCACCACCGTGGCGGCGTGCAGCTCAGTTCCCTTCTGCTTCAGTTCCACTTCCACGATCTTTTTAGCGTTGTCCCAGGCGCCGCCAGCGTTGGCCATGAAAATCGCCTGGTAAAGGCCAAAAGTGGCGATGGAAATCAGGTAGCCGACGAAGAAGAAGGGTTCCAGGAAGGCGAATGCCAGCGCGGCAAAAAACACCGCCAGAAAGATGATGAACATGCCCTTCTGCGCATACTGCGTGCAGATGGCCACCACCCGCTTGCTGTCGTGCACCGAGGCCTTCTCCACGCCTTCCAGCTTGATGTTCGCTTTTATGAACTCCACCGCCCGGTAAGCGCCGGTGGTCACCGCCTGCGTGGAAGCTCCCGTGAACCAGTAGATCATTGCGCCGCCGGTGATCAGCCCGAGCACAAAGGGTGCGTGCAGCAGCGAGAGCATGCCCACATTCTCGGTCAGCCCGTTGGTCAGCGCCATGATGATAGAGAAAATCATCGTGGTAGCGCCCACTACCGCCGTCCCAATCAGCACCGGCTTGGCCGTAGCCTTGAAGGTGTTCCCTGCCCCGTCGTTCGCTTCCAGCAGGTGTTTGGCGCGCTCGAACCTCACCGGCATCTTGTAGTCGCGCTCAATTTCGCGCTCGATGCCGGGTATCTGTTCGATCAGGCTCAGCTCGTAAACCGATTGCGCGTTGTCGGTCACCGGCCCGTAGGAATCCACGGCAATGGTCACCGGGCCCATGCCCAGGAATCCAAACGCAACCAGACCAAAAGCAAACACCGGAGCGGCCAGCATGATGGCGCCCAGACCCTGCGTGCTGACCAGGTAGGAAATACCCATCAATGCCACCATCGTAATGCCCAGATAGTAGGCGGAGAAGTTTCCGGCCACAAAGCCCGAAAGAATGCCCAGCGAGGCCCCGCCTTCATTGGCCGAGGTCACCACTTCCTTCACGTGCCGCGACTCGGTCGAGGTAAACACCTTCACCAGTTCGGGAATGATGGCGCCCGCCAGTGTGCCGCAGGAAATAATGGACGAGAGCTTCCACCACAGGCTGCTGTCGCCGCCCAGGATGGGAATCGTGTAATAGGAAACCAGGTACGTCAGACCGATGGAAATCAGCGACGTCAGCCACACCAGCGAGGTCAGCGGCGTCTCGAAGTTCATATCGTCGGCATGCGCGTAGCGCGCCTTGGCGATGGCCCCGTTCACAAAGTAGGCGCCGGCGCTGGAGATCAGCATCATGATGCGCATCACGAAAATCCACACCAGCAGCTGCACCTGCACCGTTGGGTCTTTCACCCCCAGCAGGATGAAGGTAATCAGCGCCACTCCGGTGACGCCGTAAGTTTCGAAACCGTCGGCGCTGGGGCCAACCGAGTCGCCGGCATTGTCGCCGGTGCAGTCGGCAATCACGCCCGGGTTGCGCGCGTCATCTTCCTTGATGCGGAAGATGATCTTCATCAGGTCGGAGCCGATGTCGGCAATCTTGGTGAAAATGCCGCCGGCAATGCGCAGCGCCGCTGCCCCCAGCGACTCGCCAATCGCGAACCCGATGAAGCAGGGTCCGGCGTAATCACGCGGAATGAAGAGCAGGATGATCAGCATCATCAGCAGCTCCACGCTCACCAGCATCATCCCGATGCTCATCCCCGCGCGCAGCGGAATCTGCCAGATCGGGTAGGGCTTGCCGCTCAGCCCGGCAAACGCCGTGCGCGAGTTGGCGAACGTGTTCACCCGGATCCCGTACCACGCCACCCCGTAGCTGCCGCCGATTCCGACCAGGCTGAAGGCAAGAATGATCGCTACTCGGGCAGCCTCGTAATGCAGCAGCACGCCGAAGTAAAGCAGGATAATGACGGCAATGAAGGCTTCCAGAATGAGGATGAACTTGCCCTGCGTGATCAGGTAGGTCTTGCAGGTTTCGTAAATCAGCTCCGAGATCTCCAGCATCGAGCGGTGTACCGGCAGCCGCTTCAGGCTCATGTACATCACCAGCCCGAACACCAGCCCCAGCACGCAGAAGCCGATGCCGTATACCAGCAGCCGGTGCCCATCCACGCCCATAAAATTCACGCTGGAAAGGTCCGGCAACTTCAGGTTGGCCTCACCCGTCGCCTCGGAAGCGGGCTGGGCAACGGCGGCGGCAGCATTGAAAAATACAACACCAGAAATGGCGGCCAGGCTTAGCGCCAAACGGCGCACTGGGGTCGCCAAGGTAAGAAACCAGGCGGGCATACAAATCCTCCACTCACGAACGCTCGGGATCGACCACGTGTCAACGCACGTCTTTCCGGTTCCGAATATCCCGACCGTTCACGGTCCTACGGGGGTACGGGCCGGAATTCCGAACACGCTTCCACTTCCAGACTGGATTGAGTTTGGCCGCGTCGGAGTAGCCGTTTCGGGTCGCCTGACAGCAGGGGGAAACAACCTGTCCGTAGCGCCCGCAAACGTAAAACACCTCTTTATAACACGCCGCGAAAAGCGGGGTCAAACCATGCAACTGGTTCCAGAGCAGTGCAACTGGCCACCAAAGCAGCCCTCTGGCCGCATATTCTGCCCCTCCGGCTTCTTGCCCCGCGGCCCGACGCCAGTAGCGCCGGCACCTTGCCCTCGCACTGCGGCCGGGACGACGCAGGACAACCACCAGGACGGCGGCCCTACAAAGCCGCACATGGACGATTCTCGATGCACGATTGACTTCTGCGAGGACAGCCCAGGACCGCAACCCGCTCCCGGCGTCATTCCGAGAAGCTTTCAGCCCCGCGGAATCTCGCGTTCCACCATCAACCTCGCTCGGCTGAATGCTGACTGCTGAGTGCTGACTGCTGCTTTTCATTCTTCAATCTTCAATCATCATTCCTCGATTCCCCCATGATATGATGACTGTGAAATATCGCGTTAACGTCCCGCTCCCCGCGCGGACGTCGAATGCCACACTCCTCAGTAGCTCAATGGCAGAGCATCCGGCTGTTAACCGGAGGGTTGTAGGTTCGAGTCCTACCTGAGGAGCCATTCTTTTGTTTGGCGTGCGAAAAATCCTTTAACCGAACGTGGGTCAAATAAGGGTCACGCAAAGCTGCTGAATTGATACTGGCGTACGTGCCCAGGCCTTTGGATTCGAGAGCCGTCTTCTGCTCTTTTGGCCTGCTCGTTGACGAAGGCCACCAGCCGCTGAATCCTCCGCTTGGCGTCCATGCCGAGGTCGCCGTAAACGTTCGAGGTGGTCGCGATATCCTCGTGCCGCAGGAGTGTTTTCACGTCCTCCAGCTTGAGACCCGCTTCCTTGCCCCAGGCGCTCACGGTGTGCCGGAAGCTGTGCCAGCCGATGCTCGGCAGCACAGCCGCCAGGGCGAGCGGTTTGATGTGCTTCTTGAGCAACTGTGCCGGCCAGAACGGACGCTTGCCCTTCGTGTAGGGTGAGGCGAAGAGCCAATCGTCCGGTTTGTTGAACGGGCTGACGGAATGCCACTGGCGCAACAGATCCATCAACTCGTCTGGCATCGGTAAATTGGTGCGTGAGGCCTCGGTCTTCAGCGGCGTGATCCGACCCTAAACGAAGCCGCGCCAGAACGAAACGGCTCCGTTCTCTAGATCGAGATCCTGCCACTGCAAGCCAAATATCTCGCTGACGCGCGGCCCGAGCCACCCGGCAAAGGCGACGGCCAGCTTCTCGCGCGAGTCCAGCTGACTGAGCAGGCGAAAGAATTCCGCTGCAGTCAACTGCACCGAGTGTTTTGTCCGCTTGGTTGAGCCGCGCGGCAGTTCGACACGCTTCTCGCCCAGCGGATTCTCGTTGAGATAG
The DNA here is from genome assembly GCA_035702725.1 of Terriglobales bacterium. Taxonomy (GTDB): domain Bacteria; phylum Acidobacteriota; class Terriglobia; order Terriglobales; family Acidobacteriaceae; genus JAICWP01. The sequence goes on from DASSQB010000255.1 coordinate 12,629, forward strand.
CCCCACTTCACGCCGAATTTTGAACGTTAGCTTCATCACGTTCCAGATGGAGCGCACGGTTTTCGGCGCCAGGCCCTTGGGATTGTTCGGCGAGAGCCCTAAAGAGCGGAGCCAATCCTTGACGGCTGCACGAACTGCGGGCCTCTCGAATTCCCGCACCCGGTACGCCTCCCATCGCGGGCGCACCCACTTGTCGAGCACCAGCTTGTAGGACATTGATCCCTTGGCTAGAAGGGGCAGGCCATCGCTGACTTCTGCATGCCGGTGTATCATCATTTCACTATGGCGACGGGGAAGAAATCCGCACGCCGGAAGCGCGTTGCACCATTGAACGCCACCGAAACTGCCAAGCTCCAAAACGGCATCGAATCCGCTGGATTTCAGCACCGCGTTCTATTGGTAGATGGCGACAGTCGGTTCCTGCAGTCGTGCTCAGATATGCTGTGCCAGCAAGGTTATGAGGTGATAACAGCACAGGACGGATTCGCTGCACTTTTCCTATTGCGAGGCGCACTTCCTGATCTGTTGATTACGGAACTCAATCTGCCGCGCATGTCTGGATTTGAGTTGCTGTCCGTTCTGCGCAGCCGATTTCCACGGATCGCGGTGATCGCTGTCAGCAACGAGTTCACACTCCAGACGGTTCCACATGAGGCAGTTTGTGATGCCTTTCTCCCAAAACGCCCTAACCTTCAATTTGAGCTAGTTGAGGAGGCAAGAAGGTTAATCAGTGAATCACCACTTCGAAGCGCCCGGGCCAGATCTGAAGTCGCACCAGTTTGGATACCGCACTCAAGCGATGGCTACATTGTCCTGACCTGCCCGGAGTGCCTGCGCTCTTTCGCTACTGTCCAACCGCCGAAAGCTGGCTCGGCAAATGAGACCTGCATTTATTGTGATGCCAATGTGCCATTCGAGATGAGTTCAGTCGCACTATCTTCCGCTCCACCACAGACATCTCCAAAAGATAGACTTCACAGGGCGCTAGCCAGGTCGCGGCGTCTTCGTGCCGAGGCTCGAGGGCGCGACAAACCCCTTTTGTAACACCCCCCACGCTCTCGAAGAGTGGTCACGGACATCGAATCCCTCAGAATTTACCTAAAAATGGCAAGAGTATAGACAGAACGGTGTTTGCCAATCGATAACAGGACTTCTCACTTGTTACGAACCGAAACGATCCCTCCTGCCGTGAAGTTGCGGATGAAAACCAAAAGGGTATCAATTAAAAAACCAGGGGGCACCAGTTGGGTCCAAGTACTGCCGAAAACCAGCGAACAAACGTGGCGGTTGGCTGACTTGGTGACTTGATAGAATATCCGCCCAGGTCAACGAGCTTCCGCAAGAACGCATCGGCCAATTCGTCGAGAACCAGCGGCTTCCGCCCAACCTGGCGACGTTCCAGGAATAATACGCCCAGCCGGCATATGAGGCGGGCCTCGTCACAAACAAGTCGGCCGTCATGGCCAGCACTATCGCTCGCAGCGCATGACCATTCCGGGTGGAACGTCAAGCGCCGGCTCTTTGCTGACTCTTCACGGTTCAGTCAGGCACTTTGACGTAGTGCCACGCAACCTAATATGAGCAACAACTCGGTTGTTTGCCGGCGGGCAGCCTAGCAGTTCGAGGGCTCGCGTTTCGCAGCTACGTTGTGGCAAGCTGGTGCCTATGCCAAAAATCGAGATTGTTCGCGATGACGTTGTGGGCGGGTACACTCTTCGAGGCCACTGTTCAATCTGCGGTGAAAGCTTTGATAGCGAGGGAGTATACGGGCCGACGGGCCATGAGAAAGTAGCTGCTGATTTCGCCAAACACCTTGAAGAGAAGCACCGCCGTGAGGATTTCAAGGGAACAACCGAAAGGTAGCTGTTGTTCAGCAATCGGGGCTCGGACGTGCTAGCGTTTTGGCCCAACATCATGGTGGTCTGCCAAATGATCCTCAGGTCTTGAGTTGCTCTGCTTCGAACACATGGCTACAGTCCGTGCAGCGCCAATGTGGAAACTCAGTCGGGTGACATGTGACACTCGTTCTGGCAACAAACACCAGGGGGGCCAACAAAGGAACTAACTTGCCACTACAGTTCGGACATTTGGATTGAGCCATGAAATCTCCTTTCATTCACTTGTTTCATCTGCATCCTTCTGCGATGGACCGACGAGTCCAGCGTCCGTCCGTTTTGAGCGGGCGCCTTAAGCCCTCTGCGCAGGTCTTGGGGTACACGGTAGCCAACTGTACAACGGTCAGAAGGTATTCTTTTGCAGACGAGGCAAGATATTTTCAGGCTTATCGATGTCCTCCCATGAGATAGCGGGAGGGTATTCGCGGTAGAAGCATGGAAGCATTCGTTGATCGCGGTAGAGTGACCAGCCGACGGGAACCTGCCGTTCCGCAAACCAGTAGATGCCTTCGGCCACACGCTTGATTCGTGGATTGGTTCTTCGCAGCTCAACGTCGGCTGCACGCTTGAGCTGGTCATAGTTTACGGAAGCAACTTCCATCCACTCCAACTCCTCCGCCATTACGTGCAGACCCTGGGGGCACCCCTTATAGTCGATCCTCTCCAGAATCCAGTTAATCACCGGCGTTCTGGTCCATGACAAAGCACTCATTTGGGACCTACGCTCACCACGGAAAGGCTGGGCTTGGTGTATCGATTGCATAGGCAAATCTTGCATTCACCATACACCTGGCTCCCCGGCACCTGATTTCCCAGCACAGGCGGTCTATGGTCCCTCTTTTCGTGGCCACAATCACACTTCATCGTCATATGTTCTTCTCGCGTTGGTTGCTAGTTCCGATCAAACGGCAGGGGCGGCAATGGACCGCCCCCGTTCGGCGGGAGATGTGGCCGGATCACGCGGCCGCGCGAGCCGCGATCTTGTGAAAGGTGGAGCTGACCACCTCAAGTGTCCTGACATGAGGAGTTCCCTCGAGCACCTTGCCCAGTGAAGTCAGCACTTGCGGGTAGGTGGAGGTGTTGTACGCTTCTGCGTTTTCTTTTTCATCCCAGAAACTGATTGCTACAACTTCCCGCTCACCCGAAACGACAGCGGTGATTTCATCACGGAAGCCCTTTTGCCTTCGCAGCAATGGAATGATTTCGCTCTCCAGGGTGCGGGTAAATTCGTTAAGTGTATTCGGCTTCAAATGCATGGAGATAGTGCGAACGAACATGGGCAACCTCCTTACGGTTGTGGTCGGCTAAGAAGAACAACTTCAGATGGACTGACTTAGTTCAGAAGACCTGAAAGGTGAAAGGAGGTGCTCACTCAATGTATGACCCTATGCTGATTCCATTACGTTGTCAAGCGCGGACTACACAGGGCCTGAGCGACAAGAGTGTTGAAAGCACAGAGGCTGACTTGTGGACTCAGTAACATAGTTATTTGCACATTGGTTGCGCATAACTGGGCAAATAAAAGGTCAAAGTTCCGATTGTTAGTGTTGAATTGCTGTATACTGATAGCGACTTCTGGCGACGCCCGCTTCCCGATACCACTTGCTTCCCGAAACGCTCGCCTCCAGACGATGGAGGCGTTTCTTGTGGCGCTCATTAACTCCCTCACCTTCTAATAAGAACGTCCTTATCGTTGCCGGTAACGGAGCGGCACAGAACGTGCGTGCCGACGCATTGCGGAGTCACGGTGTCGAGGTGCACTGCGCCAAGGACAGTGTCGAGGCTGCGTTGCTCTGGGTGCCGGATTTCTTCAACTTGGTACTGCTGGACGTGCGTCATAAGCCCAAGGATGCACTGGCATTTTGGAGGACGATTCGACGGCAGGACCCGAAGCAGCGGATATTCTTTCTCGTGGGCCCTCCCCTTTACATTTCAGCTACCTGCCCTGATGAAGTCGTGCGCCGCAAGGCGCCCGCTAAGAAGGCGCACGCGGTCAGGCTCGTGGCCAGCGCATAGAACCGGGAGCCTGGCTGAGCGAAATGACACCCTGTAAACAGGAATGCTTCAAAGACGTGCGTCGGCTGCCTTAGCGGTAGGGGTTTAACTCGCATCGGAAGTACGTGGGGGAATGTTATGGGCGAAATCACGTGGAAGATTGCAATTGCTGTCGCCATCGCAGCAATAGACATCAGGAAAATGCATTAAGACTTGAATGACTCCACTCGGAGGTTCTCGATCTTAAGGGGCCGAAAACCTGACTTAGTACACCCGGCCACTCTATATGGGTCTTGTTCAAGGAGCACCATGACCAGTTCTCCAGTACAAATAGCCACCTGCAGTGACATCACGCTGGACCAAATCCTGGAGAGTGCTGTTGTCCTCAGCTGGAAAGACTTGCTGCCAGGCACACGAACCAGCCTGGTCCATGTTGAATACCGGCTCGGGCCCGGTGGAGCACTGGAATTTTTGAAGGTCTGGTCATCGATAATCAGGGGCCACCAGTATCTTGTGTGTGACTGGACGTGCACTCCGTCGTCAGTTGCCAGTCATGTGACTTTCAGCAATGATTTCTACTCACAAGAACTGGCTCAGATGCTGGAATCAATTATTCAGCACCAAGCCGCCTTCTCCAAGGACCTCACGCTGCACCGCGATGGGTTAGTTCAAGTCCATCCACCGACAGAAGAGGACCGGAGATCAGCGGAGGCATGTATGGGCGAAGCGTTCCATTGGTTCGTTGCGCTCCGGGAAGACCGCCGACATTACACGGAATGAGGAGGAAGGCGTGATGTCGAGCACCCTACGGGTTGGAGCCCTCTTCATGCAGGCGGGCACCCTCATTCCCCGGTCGCTGGGAGTGGAAACTGAGGTCTGTTCGCCCGGCTGGGAATGGATTACGAATTTGGACGGGGATAACTTTGATCGCAAAGTTCGGAATGCGGGCTGGAGCTTCTTTTTTTTGGCAGTGAAAATGCAGGTATTGGTTTGGGGGCATTGCACGGACAAAATCGTCCGCAAAGCAGTCAGGCGAGTGTTGGTGAGAGCGCGTCCGACGCAGTTCAATTGTCTTGAGGTGACCGAACTATCTGCACGACGGTTTTGCGGAATTCCTTACGTCCGCCTCTCGGCCCATTCGCGACACATCCAGGAAGGCGCATTGTTGCCCGGCATTGCGGAACGGAAACGAGTTAACGCTGCTACCGCATGGGCTATAAGATAACGGGTCCTCAAGGGAAGGGAGATGCTGCATGAGTAACATTTTTGTCGGCAACTTAACTGTTCGGACCACAGAGGCTGACATTTGTGCCCTGTTTGAGATTTACGGAGAAGTCCAGGGTGTTGCCCTGGTGAAGGATCCACTCAGTGGTAATTCCCGCGGCTTTGCGTTTGTTCAGATGCCAAACCCAACGGACGCGCGAGATGCAATCGTATCCGTGAACCACTCCATTCTTGGCGGACACAGCTTGAGAGTGGAAGCAGCGAGAAAGGCAAAGGTCAGTAGCTCTTTGTTATCCGGGTCTCGACTCGTCAGGCCGGCACGTGGCTGAGTGCCCGCGGGTGAGCAAATACCACCCTGTTTGCTTCAAGCGTGCAAACATCTCTGGCAGTGCCAATAGGATCGGTGAACCGGCCGCCACAAAGGTTCCACAAGCAATTCGTATAAGAGCGTTCTGAGTGGATGAACCATAGAAGAACCCGTTCATTCCTGCCACTGAAGTCCGACTTGCAGCCTCGACTCCGTACCGCACCTTGTAGTGGCAGTTGAACGATCAGGATATTAGGAGATGTGATGGCGGCCTATGAGCAGGAGCATCATCTAACCCCGAATGGCTGGGTGAGCGGCAACCGTTGCTATGTTGGCCAGGTTGAGGAGCCGAATAAAGAAGCCCCGCCTGATCGGGTGGAGACCTGGACTGAACATACGGAACAGGCTTCTCCGCTTGGGCAGAAGCATACCAGCTGGAAGTTAAGCTGGAAATCAGAGTTCGTGCGTGATGAAAGACGTGGTGCACTCCGCGACCAATTTCCACGTCCGGGGTGAGCAGTCCGAGGTCAAGGAGGCGACATGTCGTTGCTCAATGGCGATAAGGCAAGGGAGAATCGAAGACGCAGAGAGAGGATCAAAATGCGGGTAAAAGGGCGTGCACTCAGGCAAGCCCTTGCGAGAAAGCGCCTGGAACAGCAGCAGCGTGGCACATCCTAATCCACTACTGCGGGGTGATCGCACTCTGAAAGCTGTCGGGAGGGAAAGTCTGCGTCTGTCACAACCACACGCGGCGAACCCTGGACCAGAACGAACCCCTGGATCAGGCCAACGATTACGGTTAACACTCCCAATGCCAGGCCCACCAGCATTATGCCGGTGCCGATGCTGAAAACAGCAACAAGAATCCCCAACACCTCCACGGTCAGACCCAACCACAGCCGCCACCCTGCGCCCATACTGATATCCTCCCCTCTGGCCATGCCTTCATCTGCGACGGCCTACGCAGTCGATTCCCAAACTAGGTTTCGATCAGCTTGCCACGGAGAGTCGGTACTTCTTCACGCGGCGACTTCGCCAGCCTGGCGCGCTGGATCTGTTTGGCGAGGCCGAGCAGCTTGAGCGCCCGAATGCCGTACCAATTCACGTCCACCTCGTACCACTTCAGACCGTGGCGGGCAGAGGTGGGATAGGCGTGATGGTTGTTGTGCCAGCCCTCGAC
>DASSQB010000256.1:0-4156 GCA_035702725.1 Terriglobales bacterium
GTGATGTAGTGCCCGAATTCATGAATCAGGATCATGAATCCCAGCACTGCTGCTGTGGCGACTATTGCTAACAGGAAGCCGTTCATAGCCTTAGGAAGCTACTCTCCGTGGTGGATTGCGGAAGCCGTCCACGGCAATGGGGAGTTGCTGCTGGACAGGTACTGCACCCGTTTTTTGGCGGCGGTGCGTGCCTCTGCGTCCGTCAATAGTATCTCATTTATAGATTCAGGTTTACGGTTTTCAGTTTCACCAAGAATGTACTCGATGGTCTCGGGAATCTGGTCAAAACGAATGCTGCCGTCCAAGAAAGCGGCTACGGCGACCTCGTCGGATGCATTGAGGGCAATAGACTTAGCGCCACCTGCCCGGGCAGCTTCGTAGGCCAGCCGCAAACAAGGGAACTTTTCCATATCGGGAGGCGTGAAGTCGAGGTGCCGCAGGTCCATGACCGGGAAGCGCAGGCTGGAAGCAATGCGCTCTGGCCAAGTCAGGGCGTAAAGGATGGGAAGGCGCATATCGGTTACTGAGAACTGGGCCAGGATGCTGCCATCCACAAATTCCACCATGGAATGGATGGTGGATTGGGGGTGAACGATGACTTTCACCTTCTCCGGCGGCACGCCGAACAGGCGGCAAGCCTCTATGACTTCGAAGCCTTTGTTCATCAGGGTGGCGGAGTCAATGGTGATGCGCTTGCCCATCTTCCACGTGGGATGGTTGAGAGCCTGTTGCACGGAAATTGAGGCAAATTCGGAGCGGGGCGTGTTCAGGAATGGCCCGCCCGATGCAGTGAGCCAGATCGCCTCGACTTCCTCCATGCGTCCGCCGCGCAAGCACTGGTGCACCGCATTGTGCTCGCTATCTATAGGAAGCAGGGGTTTGTTGTGCTTGCGGGCCTCATGGGTGAGCAGTTCACCGGCGGCTACCATGCATTCTTTGTTGGCTAACCCGACTGTCTTGCCCGCCCTGACGGCCTCGTAGGTGGCCTCCAGGCCGGCCACGCCCACGATGGCGCTCACCACAAAATCCACCTCAGGATGAGTGGCGACCCGTACGGTGCCGGGGGAGCCGTGGACGATCTCGACGTCGCTGAGGCCGTCGTGGCGCAGACGCGAGCGCAGGTGCTCGGCATCGGCTTCCGTAGCCATTGACACCAGGCGCGGACGCCAGCGCCGCGCTTGTTCGCAGGCGACTTCCAGGTTCTTGCCCGCGGCCAGGGTAAGCACGCGAAACCGCTCGGGATAAGACTCAACGATGGAGAGCGTGCTGCGCCCGATGGAGCCGGTGGAGCCCAGGATGGCAAGGGTTTTCATGTGCTCAAGGTAGTGTAACTACAGTGTTCTCGGCAGCCAAGCATTCAGCACTCAGCAAGCAGCACTCAGCCAGCCCAATTCCACGGCTGAATGCTGAGTGCTATGAAAGCACCCGCAGCGCAGCATAAAACCAGATTACCGGCGCGGCCAGAAGCAGGGCGTCAATACGGTCCAGCATGCCGCCATGGCCGGGCAGCAGCGCGCCTGAATCCTTCACCCCGGCGCCTCGTTTGATCAGCGATTCCACCAGGTCGCCCAGTTGCGCACCGACGTTAATGACCGCGGACAAGACGAGGATCGTGACCAACGGCCACGGTTGCAGGGCAAAATAGCCGTCGCGGCGCTCAATCAAGTGCGCCTGCAACAGCGCTGAACTGATCGGCTGCGCGTTTGCCAGGAAAGCCCAGCCCACCACCAGGCTGCCCAGCATGGAGCCGACTGCGCCCTCCCAGGTCTTCTTAGGGCTGACGCGCGGGGTCATCAGATGGCGGCCAAACGCGCGTCCGACGAAATAGGCGGTTGTATCCCCTGCCCAGACCACCAGCAGCACATAGACGAGCAGAATGGCCCCGGCCCATTGCTGCCGCACCTGCACCAGGAAGCCCAGAGGCAGTGCGATATAGCCGAAAGCGAAAGCGGAGGCGGTGGCAGCCGGCAGCGCGGTGCTGAAATCGCTGCGCGCCATGGCGATCACGAGAAAGACAAACGGGGCAAGGACCGCGGAGAAGCCCATGCCCACTATGAAGCTGGACGTGGCAATCAATGGCTTGCCGCTCATGGCGTTCAGCGCCAGAAACAGGAACAGCACGGCCACGTAGACATACGTCGGCTTCCACAGCGGTTGCACGCGGTAGTGCTGCGCTACTAGCAGGAATTCATGCGTGGTCAGCAGCGCCACAATCGCCACGACCGCCGAGAGCAGAGGGACGGGCGCGCGCAGGACGATCACCAGAACGATGGGAATGAGGACAGCGGCGGTAGCAATGCGCTTCCAAGGCCCGGAGGCGCGCTCAGTTGCCGTGGCTATGGGTGCCGGCTCCGTTGCCATGATGAGCATTGACCAGGCCGCCGTAACGCCGCTCCCGCGTTTGATACTCGGCTATCGCTTCCAACAGGTGCTGGCCGCGAAAGTCGGGCCAGAGCGTCGGCGTGACGTAAATCTCCGCGTAGGCCAGCTGCCAGAGCAGGAAGTTGCTTAGCCGCATCTCACCGCTCGTGCGGATGACCAGGTCAGGGTCGGGAAGATGGCGCGTATAGAGGTGTTGCGCGATGGCCTGTTCGTCCACCCGCAGGTGATCAATCCCGCCATTGCAGGCCGCAGCCTTGACCAGGGAGTTGAAGGCGTCCACCAGTTCGCTGCGCGCGCTGTAGTTCAGCGCCAGGGTCAGAACCATGCCGGTATTCTTCGCGGTAGACTCGCGCGCCCACTGCATGCGCTCCTGCACCTGAGGCGGGAGCTCGTGTTCGCGCCCGATGTATTCCAGGCGAACGTTGTTGCGGTTGAGCGTGGGTACTTCCTGCTTAAGGTAACGGCGCAGCAGGGTCATGAGGAAGCCTACTTCAGTGGCCGGCCGCTTCTTCCAGTTCTCCTCAGAGAAGGCGTAGAGAGTGACCGCGGGAATGCCCACGCGAGCTGCTGTTTCCACGGTGGAGCGCACGGAAGCCACGCCGGCGCGGTGGCCAGCGATGCGCGGCAAGTGCCGGCGGCGGGCCCAGCGCCCATTGCCGTCCATAATGATGGCGATGTGTTGTGGGAGCCTTTCCGGGTCAAGCCGCAGATAAATTTCCGTTTCCTTGCGGTCCAGGCCGGCAGGAACCTTTGCTTGCGACAACGATGAAACCTCTTCTGTGTCACGAAGTTACCACACAGGGGGGCATTCTGCAATGAACCGTGGGTGCTAGCTGGGAGTCAGCAGGCAGAGTCCGCGCTGATTCAGGTTCGGTCCCTGCCGCAACCTGCGGTAGGGCGAGCCCTACCGCGTCGTGGGTTCGACCCGCCTTCCGCAACGGAAGATAATTTCCAGGATGGCAAAGAAGCCAAGCATGCAAACGGTGAACATCACGTCGAAGACCCAATTCGCCGGTCCGCTGTGTCCCAACGATTCGATGCCAGTTACGCCTTCAAACCATCCCCAGAAAGGAGACGTGACTATGGCGGCTATAAAGCCGGTGGGGAAGCCCAAAATGACCGCAGCAACAACAAGGGCGGCATGTTTCAGAACGCGGCTCTTCATGGCAGCCAAAGTATAGCGATGGTGTCCCTTAACAGCTATAGTTCTGGTCGGGGAGCGGACTACTGCACGGCGGCCTCTTGCGGCACGATTTCAACTTCCAGCTTTTGCGGTCCGCGGATGATCGTGACGAGCGCGCGCGCCCCGACATGGGCTTCGGTCAGCAGGCGATGCAGGTCGTCTACACCGGCGATCTGCTTGCCGTCCATCGCCACCACCAGATCGCCCTGACGCAGGCCGGCCCTTTCCGCCGGGCTTCCGCTCTCCACTGAAACCACAGCAATCGCAGACTCCACGGGCAAGTCGTGGAAGCGGACCAGGCGGCGGGGCAGGGGAACGGTCTGGGCGACAACGCCAATGTAGCTGCGACGGATACGGCCATCGCGCAGCAGACGGCTGGCCACGAATTTGGCGGTATTGATGCCGATGGCAAAACAGATTCCTTGCGCCGGCAGGATGGTTGCCGTGTTCACCCCCACCACCCGCCCATCAGAAGTGACCAGCGGTCCGCCGGAATTGCCGGGGTTGAGGGCGGCGTCGGTCTGGATCACGTCCTCTATCAGGCGACCGGCGCGCGAACGCAGCGAGCGGCCGAGGGCGCTGACCACGCCC
>DASSQB010000257.1:0-3878 GCA_035702725.1 Terriglobales bacterium
GACCGCAGCGAGCAGCAGGTGCAGCAGGAAGGCGAGCAGCAGAACGCTCCGCCGCAGGAGATCACCGACAAACAGAAGAACGTGCTGCGCGACCTGGTTGATCAGCAGCTGCTGCTGCAGAAAGGCGACGACCTCGGCATCACCGCGGAAACCGACCTGGTCAAGCGCATGGACGAAATCCGCAAGCAGATGAACCTGGCCACCATGGATGACCTGGCCAAGGCTGCCCAGTCGCAAGGCGTCTCCTACGAGGAATTCAAGGAAAACCTGCGCGAGAACATCATTACGCAGAAGGTGATTCAGCAGGAAGTCGGCTCCAAGATCACCATTACCCCCGACGAAATCCAGAAGTATTACACCGACCACCGTGCTGATATGGAACAGCCGGAGCAGGTGCGGCTGAGTGAAATCCTGGTTTCCACCCAGCCCTCGCCCACGGAGGACCCCAAAACCGCGGCCTCTATCACCGACGAGCAGCGGGTTGCCACAGCTCAGGCCAAGGCCAACCAGCTTTATGATCAGATTGAGAAGGGCGCAAAGTTCGACGACGTGGCGCGCAAAGACTCGGACGGGCCCACCGCCTCGCAAGGCGGCGACCTCGGATATTTCAAGCGCGGCACCCTGGCCAAGGAACTGGAAGATACTACCTTCGGCATGAAGGCGGGCGACGTCACCAAACCCATCCGCACCAAGCAGGGCTTCGTGATTCTCAAGGTCACGGAACACGAACAGGCGGGTGTGCCTCCGGAAAAAGAAGTGGAAGGCAAAATCCAGGATGCCATCTACATGCAGAAGCTGAACCCGTCCCTGCGCGCCTACCTGACCAAGCTGCGCGAAGACGCCTACATTGACATCAAGCCGGGCTATACCGATACCGCCGCCAGCCCCAACGAAACCAAGCCTGTTTTCACCACAGCCTCGGCGGAGCACGCCAAGAAGCACAAAAAGAAGAAGCGTTTCCTGCTCTTTTAATGGTAGGCTGATTTCAACGGCTGATCCCCGCCAACAGCGCCCTGTTGCCCTTTTTGCGTGATCCGCCGCGTGGTCATGAAAGATTTTTATATAGCCGATTGCCCGCGCTGCGAAAACAAGGTCATCACCTCCAACTTTGTGGTCGCCGCCAAGCAGGTGAAGCCCAAGAAAAGCGGTGAGTCCTACCTCGCTCTGACTCTGGCCGATCGCAGCGGGCAAATCGAAGCCAAGATGTGGGACAACGTCGCCGAAGCCATTGATGCCTTCGAGCAGGACGACTACATCAAGGTCAAAGGCCTGATCAACCGTTACAAGAATCACTGGCAGCTGACCATCCACAAACTGCGCAAGCTGGCGGAAGCGGAGGTGGACTTTGCCGACTACCTGCCCAAGACCAGCCAGGATGTGGAGCAGCTCTGGCAGGTGATCGCCGGTTTCGTCGCCGGATTCAAGAATGAAAATTTGCGCGAGCTGGTGCAGGCTTTCATGGCCGACCCCGAAATTGCCGCCGGGTACAAGAATGCGCCTGCCGCCAAAACCCTTCACCACGCCTACATCGGCGGCCTGCTGGAGCACGTGGTTTCGCTCTTTCGCTCCTGCGACTTGGTGAGCCGCAACTACCCGCAAATTGACCGCGACCTGCTGCTCACCGGCGCTTTTCTGCACGACATCGGCAAGATCTACGAACTCTCCTACAACCGCTCGTTTTCCTACACCACGCGCGGCCAGCTCCTGGGGCACATGATTATCGAGTTGGAAATGTTGCAGGAGAAAATTGCGCAGGTGCCCGGCTTCCCCACCGAACTGAAGATTTTGCTCGAACACCTGATCATCAGCCATCACGGCGAATATGAGTTCGGCTCTCCCAAGCTGCCCATGTTTCCGGAAGCTCTCATGCTGCACTACATGGACGATCTGGATTCCAAGATGGAAAGCATGCGGGCGCATCTGGAGCGCGAAGCGCCTCTGGAAGGCGCGTGGACCGGCTACAACCCGTCGCTCGGCCGTCCGCTGCTCAAGCGCGATAAGTTCGTGGAGAAACCGGCCGCTTCGGAGGCTCCTGCGCCGCCCCAGCCGGCAGGCGACGGCAAAACGCCCTCGCTGCCCGGCTTCGAGCCTTCCAACGGAAACTCCGGCAAAGCCCCCGCTGCCGCGGCTGGGCCTGCTACTTCCAGCGAGTCGGAGAAGCTGGCAGAACCCACCAAGCAATAGTCTTCAACTCGCACCAAAGGTACGGAACAGGAACGTGCTACGTGCGTCCTTCAGAAGCGGCTTGTCGTTGAAAAACGCCGACCCGTGACTGTAGCCGCCCACAACATATTTCCAGCCAAACAAGTTATCGCCACCGCTCAATGCGATGCTGTAAACCTGCCCGGGCGAAACCGGCAAGCCGCCGTGAGGAAGAAAAAACACGACGTGTCCACAGTCGGCAGTGGTCACGGTCTTAGACACGCGCGCCACCCCGGCTCCCGCTTCATTCAGCACCATCAGGGAAACTTCGGCGCTCTCCGGGCCGGGATTGGCCACAACCAGTTCCACTTCGATGCCAGTCAGCCGGGGCAGCGAAGGAGTGAAGGTCTGGCGTACAAAGTTATTCAGGTTCGTCCAGGCGTTCTGCCAGGGTGCAGTGTTGGCCTGGTCAGGTGTCAACAAGTCGTGTCGGGTAGACCGCTTGCCGCGGGGCGGGACAACCCCAATCGTAATAGTGAAGGTAATATCATTCGTGTAAAACGTTGGATCATTATTGATAACTAGGACCGTCACCCGCGCCTCTCCTTCGGCGACCGCCTGGAAAATGTAGACAAATGACGGGCCACCCGGATTGGGCGGCCAGTCCTGCGCGGTGCTCACCAGCTGAAGGGCAGGGGACGAGATTTCAGGTGTGCCGTACTGCCTGGGACCAACGGTTCCCAGGCTGATCTCGATCTGCTGGCCCACCCGTGCGGACACACGCTGCCCGTTGTTCGCGAAACTCAGCGACAAGACTCCTGAGGGCCTGCCGTGTGGTGAACGGCTTTGAGCTGCGGCGTCACAGCTCACGAGCAAAACTAAAGCCAGCCCGCTCATCAAGATTGTTGCTCGCGCGCTTCTCATGGGTTATGTTTCCGCCTGAATTGCGGCTACGTACAATAGAATGGTTTCAGGTTCCCCTGTTGCGCCAAAAGTCGTGCTCTGTTTAATTGCAACTTTTGAGGCGGAGGTATCTTTATGACCCACCGGTACCAGGCTTTAGTTCTATGTTTTCTGCTGGCAGCCCTGGTTGCGTGCAGCAAGCCGCAGCCGGCAAGTGAAAGCCAAGGTCCGTCCGCTTCCTCGGAGGCGGCTAACACTTCATCTCAGCCGGCCAATCCCGGCGCGCAGCCTGCGCCTAAGCCCGAGCGGCGGGCGGAAGCGGCGCCGGTTGTGGTTCCCGCCGGCACCATGATTACCGTTCGTCTGGGACAGGCGGTCGGCTCCAAAATCAGCAACAGCGGCGATACGTTTCCCGCCACCGTGGCCACCCCGGTCGTGGTAGGTGGCCGGACGGTGATTCCATCTGGCGCTGAAGCGGAGGGCACCGTGGTTCAGGCCGCACCCCTGGGGCGGTTCAAAGGCGGGGCGGTACTGCGGCTCGCTTTGACCTCGGTTACCCTAGGCGGAGCTCCACACCAGGTGCAGACTGCCGCCGTGAGCCGGGAACAGAAGGGCAAGGGTAAGCGCTCCGCGGTCATGATTGGCGGAGGCGCGGGCCTGGGCGCGCTGATCGGAGGCCTGGCGGGCGGCGGAAAGGGAGCGGCTATCGGTGCGGCGGCGGGCGCGGGCGCCGGCACCGCGGGCACCGCCTTCACCGGCAATCAGAACATTGAGCTGCCGGCTGAATCCACCCTCAGCTTTAAGCTGACGCAAGCGCTGGAGGTGCGCAGGTA
>DASSQB010000258.1:0-8957 GCA_035702725.1 Terriglobales bacterium
CGGCAGCTTCCGCCGGGTGGAGGTCAAGACCAAGGAAGGCTACAAGGTGCAATGCCGCTCCGGGTACTACGCTTTGCCCCCACGCGGGGAAGGAGAATAGCTGAAGCGTCGGGAGTCAGAACTCAGTAGTCAGGACTCAGCACCCCTGGTGTATCCAGCCGCAAATTAATCCCGACCTGCAGTAGTTGTGCGAGTATGCGCGCGCTCAGGCGCTGACCCCTGAGTCCCGACTCCTGATCATTTGCTGGGAGCGTAATAACCGCGGCGGGCGCGCACGTGCATGTCTTTGTGGTTCTCGGCCAGAATCTCGATGGCATGGTAGGCGCCATCGCGTTTGAAGTTCACAGGCCGGTAGGAGAGCGCGTACTGGCTGCGTAGTTCGTCTTGAATCTGGGTGAAGGCGTCGGTCACGTCTTCCACTTTGAAGGGGAAGAACGCGCGTCCCCCAGTGGCATCAGCAATGCGCTCCAGTACCTTGTCGCCGTGCGTCTTCATGCCGCTGATGTTGGTGCTGATGGTGTAAACGATCACTTCCGCGCGCTGCGCCATCTCGATGGCTTCCTCGCGCGTAACGTGGCTCTGGTTGTCCTCGCCGTCGGTGAGCAGAATGATGGCGCGCCGCACGGAGCCCGTATCCTTGGTCTTGACCAGCTTGTCGCGGCAGGCGTAGTAGAGCGCGTCATACATGGCTGTGCCCCCGCCGGGACGCAGCATGCGCACTCCCTTGGAGAGCGCCTCCGTGTTGTCAGTGAAGTCCTGCGTCACTTCCGGGGTGGTATCGAAGCCGATGGTGAACGCTTTGTCAAAGTTGGGCCGGACAATCTGGTTGAGGAACTCGATCGCTGCCGCTTGCTCGAACTTGAAGCGGTCGCGAACCGAGTTGCTGGCGTCAATCAGCAGGCCCACGCGCAGGGGCAGGTTGGTTTCACTGTTGAAGCTGACTACCTGCGATTGCAGCTGTCTATCGTCCAAAACGCGGAAGTCGTTCTTCTTCAGTTCCTTCACGTAGCGCCCGTGCTTATCGGTGACGGTGAAGATGACGTTCACCTCATCCACCCGCTTGCGAATAGTGGTGACGGACGGGTCTTCGTTGTCCGGCGGCGTGGGCTTGGACGCGGCCGGGGACGGGGTTGGACTGGCTTCTGACTCGGGCTGCGCTGGCGCCGGCTGCGTGCTCACCGATTCCGGTGGTGCGGGAGCCGAGGGATTGCTGGAACTCGGTTGTGCGCCGGAGGTTGCCGGCGTAGCTGGTTGGCTGCCGTTGTTCGGCTGGGGTTGAGGAGGCGGCGCCGGCTTGGCCGGCTGCATCTGCCCCATTTTCACGGCCGAAGGGGCCGAGGGCAGATCCTGGCTGTTCTGGGTGGAACCTTGGCTTGACGTCTGTGTCTGGCCCACAGCCAAAGGCAGCAGAAGGAGCACCCCAACCGCAAGAACGATGGCCCTGCGTGTCATCCTGATTCTCCATTATAGCCTCTGGCGTGCCCCACGCGACCCAGGAAATCCAGTAACTCTGGAGGCAAAGGTCGGGAAAAGGAGAGTGCTTTTCCCGTCCGCGGGTGGGCGAATTCCAGGGCTGCCGCGTGAAGAAAGTTCCGTGCCAGAGATAGGGGTTGCGGTCCAGATGCTTTGCTGGCTTGGGGGCGCAACTCGCGCGGCGCGCCGTAGAGGGTATCGCCGACCACCGGATGCCCTAGGGAAGCCAGGTGGACGCGGATCTGATGGGTGCGCCCGGTGTCAATCTTCAGGTCGAGCAGGCTGAACTTGCCGAACTCGGATGGAATGCGCTCGCGCACCTTGTAATGGGTAACCGCCTCCCGCCCGCCGCTGCGCCGCGTGGTCATGCGCGTGCGGCGGATACGGTCGCGGCTGATGGCGCTGGAGATTTTGCCCGCCTCCTGCTTCATCCAGCCGTGTACGAGCGCGATGTACTGCTTGCGCACCTGGCGCGCGGAAAACTGCGCCGCCAGCCGGCGGTGCGCGAAATCATTTTTAGCCACCACGATCAGCCCGCTGGTGGCCCGGTCCAGTCGGTGCACGATGCCCGGCCGCAGTTCGCCGCCCACTCCCGAGAGCGCGCCGAAGCGGTGCAGCAGCGCGTTGACCAGAGTGCCGCGGTTGCGCTCATCTTCCGTTGGACCGGCGCCAGCGTGGACCATCATCCCGGCGGGCTTATTGATAACCGCCAAGTCGTCATCTTCATAAACAACGTCCAGGGGAATTTCCTCGGCGATGGCACGCAAGGGCGGTGCTGTGGCCGGTCCCAGCACCTGGATGCGCTCGCCGCCCTTCAGCTTCAGCGAAGGTTTGGCGACGGCATCGTTCACCAGTACCTTGCCTTCCGCAACAAGCTGCTGCACTCGCGCCCGGCTGACCTCCGAGAGTTGCGCTGCCAGGAATTGGTCCAACCGCCGCCCGGCCTGTTCAGGCGCGACTTCGAACGTGGAGATTGGGCCGCGGACGGGCATGAGCCATCATTCTCGCACGCCTATGAGGAGGGGGTGCCCCAGCATTTGGCCGCCGGTACACTGCTGACCTATTGCTAAACCGTGGCGGCCAAATGTGGGGAGGTTTGGGGCCTGTAGAATTCCCCACATTTGCCGCGCCCCAGTTGGCGATGTTGCGAGGTATTGCTCTGTGCGGCAAATGTGGCGCACCCGCCGACTACCGACTACTGACCTCACGCACTTCTGGCCACGGCCGCACTGCCCGCGATGAATTCGCGAATACAGGAATTGATCAGCTCCGGTTGTTCGTGGATCACCCAATGCGAGCCGTCGGGCACGCGGCGCACGGTCAGGTCAGGGACGTACTGCTCCAGGCCATTCAAATTGCCAGTGAGCAGGTAGGGATCCTTTTCGCCCCAGATCACCAGGGTGGGAACCGCGATGTGCAGTGCTTGAACCTGCTCCGTCATCTCTTGCGCCCTCTCGCCCGCAGCGGACGCCGGCCCCGCATGCGCGGCACGGTAGTAATTCAGTCCGCCGGTGAGCGCGCCCGGTTGCGACCAGGCTTGCAGGTAAGCTTCGCGGTCCTCGGGGCCAAAATAGCCCTGCTGCAAGCCAGGTTTCAGGACCGTGGCCTCCATGTTGGCAAAGTTCCCGGCGGTTAAGATTTGTTCCGCGGTCGGCGTGCGGAACACAAGCATGTACTGGCTGGCCTGCTGCTGCGCCGGGTTCTGCCGCAATTCCCGATCAAAACCGCGGGATGCGGCGCGTTAACGATGATGAGCTTTTCCAGGTACTCGGGGTGCGCCGCCGCGAACGCCCACGCCACCACGCCACCCCAATCATGCCCTGCGAGAACGAACCGCTTATGCCCCAGATGGTCCGCAAGAGCGCGTACGTCCTCTACCAGCAGCTTCAGCTCATACTGGGTGACTTCGGCAGGCTTGGACGAGAGATTGTAGCCGCGCATATCGGGCGCCACCGCCTGGTGGTCGCGCGAAAAATGCGCCAGCTGCTTCTTCCACTCGTACCAGAATTCAGGAAAGCCGTGCAGGAACATGATCAGCCTGCCCTGCCCGGCGGTCATGTAGTGCAACCGCACGCCATTTACTTCCGCGAATTCGCTTTGCATGAGCGCATCTCCCCTCGAGCTTGATTATCTCGCGGAGGGCTATTTCGTGGTGGCTACTGCGTCACCCACTTTGAGGATTTGCGCCACCCTTTTCAGCAGCACGGTGGGATGCACCGGCTTGGCCATCAATTCGAAGGTGTGTCCCTGCCGCTGTGCCGTTTCCAGCATGTCGGCGGTGGCGGCTTGTCCGGAGATCAGCAGGATGGCGCAGCCGGGGAATTCGCGGCCAATCGTAATGGCCATTTCGATGCCGCTCATGCCCGGCATCACCACGTCGGTCAAAATCAGGTGGGGATGGAACTCGCGGCAGCCGGCGATCCCACTCGCGCCGTCATAGGCAACTGCCGTCTGATAACCCTGTGCCTGCAGGATAAGGGCTGCGGTATCCGCAATCCGCCGCTCATCGTCCACGATCAGTATGCGATGTTGCATCCCATTAGCGGGCCACGCCCGCAACCACGGCCCGTCGCGCGGTGCCGCGTCGCAGCCACAGCGCGCCTCCGGCGATCACCAGCAAAATGGAAATGAATTGCGTGCCGCTCATCGCCCCGCCAAACATCACGCCCCGGCCGGGGTCGTCGCGGATGAATTCGAGGAAGTAGCGGGCGAAGCCATAGAGAAACATGTAAGCGCCAATCACCTGGCCATCAAACTTCTTGTTCCGGATCAGCCAGTAGAGAATGAAGAAGTTGGCCAGTTCCACCGCCGACTCGAACAGTTGCGTCGGCTCCAGCGGCACTCCCAGCGGCGTGCCCACCCAGGCGTGGGCCAGCGGGCTGCTGAAAGTTACGCCCCAGAAATGGCTGGTGGGCTTGCCCCAGCAGCAGCCGGCGGCAAAGCAGCCCAGCCGCCCAATGGAGTGCCCCAGCGCCAGCCCGGGTGCGAAGCTGTCGCAGGTGGCCAGCGCCGGCATATGGTGGTTGCGGATGTACCACGCCGCCGCCAGCAGCGCGGCAATAAAGCCGCCAGAAAACACGCCTCCGGCCTGCAGAGTCGCGAGGCTGAAAATTTCGCTGGGATGGGAGGTGTAATAGCCCAGGTCTACCAGGATCATCAGAATCTTGGCGCCCAAAATCCCGCACAGCACTACCAGGATCCCCAGGTTCCAGGTTTTCTCCGCGTCAATGCCCTGGCGGCGGGACATGCGCACGCTGACCCAAAGACCGACCAGCACTCCGGTTGCGACCAGCAAACCGTAGGTAGGCAGGCCGAAGTTGCCGAGCTGAAAAAGTCGAGGAAACACTGTTTCAATTATAGATGCTAAGCCGGGCGGGAAGTCTCCGGATTTACGCTTGAAGATCGACGATCAGAAGCAGGTCCTTCGGCCCTGAAGGGCCTCAGGATGACAATCCCAAGGGGAGCTCCGTCAACCATCAGCGGTAGATCGTCAGCCAAAAAAGTAAAGCCGACCCACTGAGCCGTGTGGCGGGCCGAGAATGAACCCGTCTCAGGACGGTGGGAGCCCGCCGCGACCCATTAGGCATCTCCGCGTGACGGAGCATCGCGCACAGGATCGTTAGCCGAGTCGAGCCCCCTTCATTCAGCTGTTGGTTCAAAAAACGGTTACCGCCTTCACCAACCTGGCAGGCCGGCTTACGAATTAAATGCTAGGCAAAAGCCGGATGCAAGGCAAGCTGCCCAAGGTAAATAGTTGGCATTCGGCTTGCGAGCCGGTGGGCGGCAAAAAACACTCGGGGTTGGGGGAAGGAGCTTGCCGGACCAGTCAGAGAAGGGGCTGGTTAGGGGCGTGAGAATGCTTGAAAGAAAGCTGCCACAGTGGTTCGCCGGCGCTGCCTAGGCGGAGCGCTCACCCACGCGGTGCTTGTCTTCCAGCAGCAGCTCATCCAGGGCGCCAGCCAGCCGCTGCGCGCGCACCGCATAATCGTTGATGCCGCCGTTCTCCAGCTTACGTTTCATCAGGTGGTATTCGTCGGCGATGTTAAGCGCAGCCAGTACCGCCAGGCGCAGCGAGTCCACGGTGGAGGTCTGCTCGGCGATGAGCCGCATCTTGGTGTCCACAAACTCCGCCAGGCGGCGGATGTACTCGGGGTCGGTGCCGCGCAAATTGTAGGCCTGATCGAAAATTTCCACCCGCACGCTGTTGGTGACCGGGGCTACCGCCTGTTCTTTGGCCGCAGCTTGCATGCTCGACTCCTCCTGCTCGCGATGTCCGCGCCTAGTCGGCGGCGGCCTCTTCGGCCAGGGCCTCGATCTGGCGCAGCATGTTTTCGACCCGGGTACGGACCTCCTCGCGCTCCCGCTTGAGGGCGACCGCTTCCCGTTTAAGCTGTTCAACCTCTTCTTCACGTTCTTCCAGTTGCTGGCGCACGCGCTGCACATCGCGCTCCGCCACGGATCTGGCTTCCCGCGAACTCTTGTACAGCTCAATAGTGCGATAGACCTTCTCTTCCAGCACGCTAAATTCGTCGGTAGGTACCTCGGCAGACAACGCCTTTGCAGACATGAGTGAAACTCATCCTTGAAGATTTTTTGGCTACCTGGGTTGCGGGCAGTATACCCCAGTTTGCTGTGGAAACTATTAATTAGTGCGAGTGCCGTGTGCCGGGTAGGAACCTGGGATGAAGGTGGTGGAGCAAGTTCTGAGTACCTGGTACCTAGTACCCAGGATCCAGTGCCTACGCGCGCAGCGTGCCACCCAACCCCTGCAGCGCCTGAATGATCTGGCCGGACCACAGCGCCACTTCATCATCACGCAGGGTGCGCTCATCGGATTGGAACGTGGCCCGCAACAGCAGGGAATACCGGCCTGCGGGAATGGCACCGCCGCGGAAAATTTCCACCGGCACAAAGCGGGGCAGCTCACCAATGCGCAGCGCTTCGACCGCCCCGCGAATTACGTCGTAGGTGACCTGGTCTTCGAAGATGAACGAAAAGTCGCGCTCTACCGCCGGATATCGCGGCAGCGCCTCATAGCGTACCTGCCGCAGCGCGTGCTGATAGAGCCGGTCCAGATAAATCTCCGCCACATACACGTCCTGGCGCAGCTTTCTGGCAGCCGCAATTTCCGGATGAAGCTGCCCGAGCCGCGCCACCGTCGCGCCATCCATCACTGCGCGCGCCGAGCGTCCGGGATGATAGTAGTCCGCAGCGTGCGCGTCGTAATACAACGCCTGGTGCTCAAATGCAGCGAGCAGCGTTTCCACGTCTCCCTTCAGGTCGAAAAAGGAATAGGGCCGCGCCGGGCGGTGGACGCCCGCGGCTTCCGCATTGCCGGTAGCGCCGAGACAAAGGTGCTTGTGCTCATCTACATGCGCGCCCGCCAGTTCGAAGACATCGCCCATTTCGAACAGGCGCACATCGTCATTGCCCCGGTTGAGATTCCAGGCCAGCATTTCCAGCATGCCGGGCAGCATGGAGCTGCGCAGGAAGCGTGCTTCGTCGCTGATGGGATTTTCCAATTCGACCGCCGGGGCGGAAGAGAACTGCCGCGCATCCTGCTCGGAGACGAAAGTGAGCGTAATCGCCTGGTTGTATCCCAGGGCCAGCGCTCGCGACTGCAGGCGCTCATCTTTGGCCGCGTCGGTGTGTTCGACCACCGACCCTGAAAACACCGGCAGCGTGTTGGGAAAGCGGTTGTAGCCGTGGACGCGGGCGATCTCTTCGATTACGTCAATCTCCCGTTCTACGTCGAGGCGCCAGCTGGGAATTTCCACGGTGTAGGTGGCTGGCTCCTCCGCCACAGCAGCCCGCGCTCCTCCCGAACCATGAGGTGCGCTGCGCGTGGAAGCTGCAACCACGGCTCGGCCCGGCGTCACGCTGAAACCCAACCGCCGCAGGATGCGCTCGATTTCCACCTGGTCAATGTCCTCGCCCAGAATGCGCAGCACCTCGGCGCGGCTGAGCGGAACCGGGGCGCGGCTCATATGCCGCGCTACCGCGTCAATCTCATCTCCTTCAAGCTGGCCGCCTGCCGATTCCAGAATTAGCTGGGCGACGCGAGCGCAGGCCACGGTGGTGGCGGCAAAGTCGGCGCCGCGCTCGAAGCGGTGAGAAGCGTCGGTGTGCATCCCGTGACGGCGCGAGGTCTTGCGCACCGCCACCGGATCAAACCAGGCTGACTCGATCAGCACGTTCCGGGTGCGCTCCGTAATCATGGTGTCGAAGCCGCCCATCACTCCGGCCAGCGCCACCGGGCGGTTCGCGTCGGCGATGATCAGGTCATCGGGCGAAAGCTTGCGGTCAACTCCGTCCAGGGTCTTCAGCGTTTCCCCAGCGCGGGCGCGGCGCACAATGATTTTGCCGCCCTGCAGCAAATCAAGATCGAAGGCGTGGGTGGGATGCCCCATCTCCCACAGGGTGTAGTTGGAAGCGTCAGCCACGTTGTTGATGGAGCGCTGTTCCACGCTGGCCAGGCGCTCGACGATGCGCGCGGGCGAGGGACCAATCTTCACCCCGCGCACGATGCGCGCCGTATACCGGGCACAGCCCTCGGCGTCTTGAATCTCGAGCCTGAAGCTTGCCTGACCCTGCGCCTTGGGCAGGTGCGGCTGAACAGCTTTCAGGGCGGTGTCGTAAATGGCGGAGCATTCCCGCGCCACCCCGTAGTGATTCATGCAGTCGGGACGGTTGGTGGTGATCTCCATCTCGAAGATGCCGTCCTCGCCCACGGACTCCACCGCCGTGCCGGTGAGCGTGAGGTCCTCGGCCAGCTTGCGGTCGTCCACCTTCAGGTCAACGAACTCGCGCACCCATGTGGGAGAAATCTTCATCGCAGCTGCTAGCTTCTAGCCACTGGCTTCTAGCCAAGTCAAAACCAAAATCTACCGCCGAGACGCCGAGCCCGCCGAGATCTATAAGTTGATCATTTCAGGTCGAAGCTCAATCCGCGACCTCATCCCATCAATGCCAACCATTGAATTGACAATCATTAGAATTGTCTCTCTCTGCGCCCTCTGCGTCTCGGCGGTGGAACTTGGTTTTACGCGAACTGTTCCAGGAACCGCACATCCCCCTGGAACAGCAGCTGAATATCATCAATCCCGTAGCGCAGCATGGCCACTCGGTCGGCGCCCATGCCGAAGGCGAAGCCGCTGATCTTCGCTGGGTCGTAACCGTTTTCGCGCACGAACCTGAACACGTTGGGGTCCACCATGCCGCAGCCCAGCAGCTCGATCCAGCCGCTCTGTTTGCAGGTGCGGCAGCCCTTGCCGCCGCAGAACGGGCAGCTTATCTGCACGTCGGCGCTGGGCTCGGTGAATGGGAAGAACGAGGGATAAAAGCGCGTCTTCACCGACGAGCCGAACAGCGCCTTCATGGCGTGGTCGAGCGTGCCCTTCAGGTCGCAAAAAGTGATGTTGCTGTCCACCGCCAGACCTTCCACCTGGTGAAACAGCGGCGAGTGGCTGGCGTCAGGCGTGTCG
>DASSQB010000259.1:0-3065 GCA_035702725.1 Terriglobales bacterium
GCTGTTTCGCAAGCTGGTGAACGAGGTAAGGCGCTGGCACTATCGCCCCGCGCTGTGCAACGGCGTGCCGACGGACGCGGAAGTAAAGGTTCAGCTCTCCAGCCGCTAGCTTTGACACGTAAAACCCAAAGCATTTTCATCCGCGAAACTCGTGCGGCTGAAAGCCGCCCGTTTCCACGGTTTGTTCCGAATCTTCCGTTTGCGGGTTAGCCGTCTATTCCGTCAAGCTATTCGCACGCAATCAGACGAGACGTAACGAGTTAGACTTCAAACACCGACTTGGCCCAGGGCCATTCTCTAGAACGGAATTTTGAAGGCAATGTTGTGCACGAACGATAAGCCAGTATTCAGGATCGGCGTCACAAGCCCCGCAGTGGTATCGACCTTGTAGATGTGCGACCCAGGCACAAAGTCAGCGACGTAAAAAGTGCCGCGGCTGTCAATGGCAAGGCCCATTACCCCCACCAGGCGGGTCGCTGGTGCGGTGTACAAGTCAACTATCTTCGTCGCCGTTCCGGTGGATTTGTCAATGCTGAACAATGTGCTTGCGCTGTTGACCCCGTACAACTCCCCATTGGGCGCAAAGGCCAAAGCCATGAGAAATCCCGAAGCACCCGAAGCGTCTGAAGAATCTAGCACACCGGTGGACCCTATCCGTGTAGCCTGGCCCGTCTCGCGATCTACGGTGAACAGGCTGTTGAAATCTGGACTGGCAGTGTCGAATTGTCCGATAGCGTAGAGAGTACCGTTGCGCGAGCAGGTCATGCCCATGATGTCCAATGTTTGACCTGCCGGTAGTGGTGAGCCGACTAGCGTGGCTGCCCCTGTGTGCAGATTGAGCGTGGCCAACTGCGCCAGGTCCGGGTCGAAGGGGTTGGTTATGGTGTACGGCACTAATCCCCCCGGCGGGCAAAATGCCAATGCAAGCGGCGCCCCCAGTCCGATAGGGCCGATGAGCGTGACCGTCTGGGCTTTCAAGCTAAAGGCCGCTAGCACGTTGTCGTTTGCGTCGATGGCGTAGAGAGGACTTGGTTGCACAGCCGATTTTGCTGATGTGGAGGTGAGTGAAAACACTAAACTTACACCTGCAAGAAAGGCCGTAATGATTCTTGGCGTGGTCGCTCGCATGGTTATGCTCCCGTCAAAATATTCTGAATGTTGAACAGCTGGCCCGATCCCAGATACAGAGCTTGCTTGAGCCGCAATGTAATCACCCTGTACCGCGGCAGCAACAGGCAGTTGCGGACACCCGGTAATGCCCGTAATTGTCCGGGTTGTGGCTGGGGATTGAATACGGGGAGAAACCGGGATAGAATTCGTTCGTTTTCTGGGGCGTCTCGATGGACATTCCCGATCGCCCAGCCCCGGATAGGGCCCCCAGTTCAGCCATCACTGGCCGGCTGGATTCATGGAAGGAGATCGCCGCCTACCTGAAGCGGGACGAGCGCACCGTCCGCCGCTGGGAGCTGGAAGGCCTACCCGTCCATCGCCATCTGCACAAAAAACGCGCCGCCGTTTACGCCTATAAGGCGGAAATTGACGGCTGGTGGCGAAATGGCCATCACCGGCTGGAGCCCGCGGAAGCAAAGCTCGCCAGTACCAAGCGGCGAATTGTTCCTTGGCGGTTGACGCTAACCTCGGTGCTGGCGCTGGCAGTCACGCTGGGGCTGTACTTCGTGACAAAACTGCTGCCACTCGGGCACGTCCAGTCCGCCCGGCGCACCATGCTGGTAGTGCTGCCCCTGGACAACCTGGGCGTTAAACCCGAACAGGACTACTTCAGCGCCGGCCTGACGGAGGAGATCACCACCCAACTATCGGAACTCCAGCCCGAGAGGCTGGGCGTGATCGCACACACCTCCGCGCTGCGCTACAAGACCAGCGGGAAGCCCATCAGCGAAATCGGGCGCGAACTGGGTGTGGACTACGTGGTGGAAGGAGGCGTGCTCCGCCAGGGCGACCAAGTGCGCGTGAGCGCCCAACTCATCCGGGCACGGGATCAGGGGTCCATCTGGGCGGAAGAATACGAAGGAAACCTGCGCGATGTGCTGGTCTTGCAGGCGAAGATTTCCGAAGCCATCGCCGAGGAAATTGGGTTGAAGTTGACCCTGCCGGAGCAAACGCGACTGGCCAGCTCCCATTTCATCAATCCCAATGAGCATGAGGCGTACTTGCGCGGCATCTACGAACTGCGCAAGTTGACTCCAGACGGCCTGGAGAATGCGATCCAGTATTTCCAGCGAGTGCTGGAGCTGAATCCTAACAATGCACTGGCCTACACCGGGCTAGCCGACGCCTATTCCAACCAAAGCACCCGCTTCAAAGCTCCACTCGCGGTGATGCCGCAGGCAAGAGCAGCCGCGTCTAAGGCGGTTGAAGTGGATGACTCGCTCTCTGATGCCCACGCCGTGCTCGGGTTTATAGAGCTGTATTTCGATTGGGACTGGAAGGGCGCAGAGAAGGAATTCCGACGGGCGCTCGAATTAAATCCCAACCAGCCCTCGGCGCACGCCGGTTACGCAGGATATTTGTTGACGTTAGGCCATGCCAACGAGGCGCAGCGGGAGCTGCAGCGCGCCCAGGAATTAAACCCACTGCTGCCTGTTCCTCACGGTGATCCTTCCTGGTTTTCTTACGAAATGCGGCAGTATGGCCAGGCGGTGGCTGCGGCTCAACGGGGCGGATCCAAGGACGACTGGGTGCTCGCCCTGTCCTACGCCGAGCTCGGTCGAGCCGAGGAAGCAAGCTCGGTGGCAGAGCGCGTTCTGGAAGCGGAATCTAACCCTCTGACTCTCTCGCAGATGGCCGCGGTTTACGCCCGTGTGGGGCAGAAGCAAAAGGCGCGCCGACTGGCCGATGAAGCCGAGCAGAAAGCGGCGCAGCGCTATGTTTGCGGCGTGAACCTGGGTGGGGCTTACGCAGTGATTGGCGACAATGAGAAAGCCCTCGCGTGGCTTGAGCGCGCCTACCGCGACCGCTCCGATTGAATGCCTTTTATCGGGGTGGATCCCCGATTCGACTCGCTGCGAAGCGACCCGCATTTTCAGGAGCTGCTGCACCGTGTC
>DASSQB010000260.1:0-24036 GCA_035702725.1 Terriglobales bacterium
GGCTCTCGTTCTTGTTGGAATCGCTGTCGGTGACCACGTAGCAACGCGCGCCTGTGTCGGCGTCTTGCACCACCAGAATGTCATAGCGTCCACCCAGGTGGAGCTTGTCAATTCGGGAGAGTACATTCTGTTCGCGGCTCGCCAGAAGGGGCAGGCACAGTAGCAGCAGAACCAGAATCAGCAGATTTTTCATGCGCTTCTTGTCTCCTGCAAAAGAACTATTGCACCATTCGCGGAGAGAGCAAGACGGCGGTTGGTTACTCGTTTGGTACAAGGTTACGGGAAAGTGAAGGCGGGATGTCCTCGCGACAGCCGACGGAACCCGCACTGCTGAAAAGTGAGAACTGAGAACTAACCACGGCCTCTACGCTGTACGGCGCCGCCGCGTGGACCGATGATGTTCTGAGCCGCCGGTGACCTGGGTTTCTGATGCCGCCTGCGCTTCGGCCACCCGCACGGCGGGCTTCTTCTTCCCTTCCATCTGCGCCAGGCTCTGCTTCAGCGCCGCCATCAGGTCCACCACCGGCGCCATCTTGGCCGGTTTTTCTACTTCGGCCACTTCACCGCCCTCCAGCTTGGCTTCGATCAGCTTCTTCAGGTTGGCTTCGTAGGTGTCGTAATACTTCTTGGGGTCCCACGTGTCGGCCAGGGCTTCAATGAGTTGGTGCGCCACCTTGACCTCGGCTTCTTTCAGTTCCACATCCGCCTTGCCGAATTCCTCCACCTGGCGGATTTCGTCGGAGTAGTACATGGTGTGCAGCATCATGCCGCCGGCGTAGGGACGCAGAAACACCGTGTACTCGCGGTTGTGCATGGTGATTTTGGCGATGGCGACGTAATTGGTTTCCTCCAGCGCCTTGGTCAGCAGGGCGTAGGGCCGCCGGCCCGCCTCCTCCGCCACCAGGTAGTACGAGGATTCGAAGTAGATGGGGTCCACTTCCTCGGACTTAACAAACTCCAGGATCTCCATGGTTTTGGCGGTCTTGGGCTCGATCTTCTTGATCTCGTCCGGTTCGATGATCACGTACTCGCCCTTGCGGTACTCGTAGCCCTTCACGATTTCATTACGCTCCAGCACCTTGCCGTCGGCCGAACAAGTGAGCTGCTGCTTGACGCGGGCGTTATCGTCGCGGTGCAGCATATTGAATGAAATGCCGTTGCTGCGGGCCCCGGAAAACAGCCGTACCGGCATGGAGATGAGACCGAACGTTAAGTAACCCGACCACACCGAAGCCGCCATGTCTTGCTCCTGAATGCCTGCGGATTGCAGGGGACAGCAGTTTACACTGCCTCATGGGTGAGGCAAATACCCGCTCGTAGGTGTCCTCCGAGGTGCGTGTGCGACCCGGGAGCACATCTGCTAGGATGCGCAGCGCTTCGGGGCATATGGCTGAAAAGCAGCCAAGGGTTTCGAGGCTTTGAGGTATGTAGTTGATTGCAGAGCACTTATTTCTTTTGTCATGGTTTCAGCCCGGCGTCGCCGCTGCCCTGGAGCATCGCTTCTGGCCGGCGCTGGCGGTTACGGTCGCCTTCGGCGTGGCGGCTAAGTTTTTGCATGCCGTGGACATGCCCGGGGCCGTGGCCGGGGTAGTCATCACGTGGGTTTTGTTCGTAACTGCCGGCGCAGGAGCCTTTGCCGCGGTTGCAGCCGTGTTTGTGCTGGCGTTCCTGACCACGCGGCTGGGATACCGGCACAAGCAATTCCTGGGCACTGCAGAGCGTCGCGGTGGACGTACCGGGTCGCAGGTCCTTGCCAACCTGGGAGCGGCCGCAATCTGTGGCGTGGCCTCGACCCTGACTCGGCGGCCGGAGGTGTGGCTGCTGGGGCTCTCGGCAGCTCTGGCGGAGGCGGCCGCCGATACCGTCTCCAGCGAGTACGGCCAAGCCACCTTGAACCGCGCCTACCTGATCACCACGTGGGAAGTAGTGCCCGCCGGCACCGATGGCGGCATCAGCTGGCCAGGCACGATGGCAGGGATGGCCGCCGCGGTCTTGCTGGCGCTGATTTGTGCCGCCGGCGGCCTGATACCCCGGCGCTGGATGGCGGCAGTCCTGGCGGCGGGCATTTTAGGAATGGTTGCCGACAGCTACCTGGGCGCGTGGCTGGAACGGCGCCAGCGGCTGACCAACGATCAGGTGAATTTTCTCAGCACCGTCATTGCGGCATTGCTGGCGGCACTGCTGGTCCGCTTTCTGTGAGCGTGGCGCTGCTCAAATAATCTGCATTGTGCGCAGCGTGGCAGACAAGCGAAAAAAGTTATTGTTGAGGCAACCCGCGGTGTGGGACTAGCAGAGCTGTTGCGGAAGTGGAACTCTGTTACAGAATACTTGCTTCACAATACCGTCACCCGTAAGTCCATGTCCCTCTGTTCCTTGCGCCCGCTTCTTCTTGGACGCCAAAATTGATCAAACTTGGCGATATGGCTCGCATCTGATGTAAAGAGCCAGTTCCCGCGGCAACCCAGTGCGCGAGTTCTCCCAGTCCCGAGTTACAGGCCGAATTGCATGATGAAGTGGAAAACTTTTGTGATTGGTTACTCGCTGGCTTTGGCGCTGCTGCTATTTGCGCAGCACCGCCCGGAACAGCCGGCGCAGCCAGCAACCTTCGCGCACATCGTTGACCTGACGCACAGCATCAACCAGAGCAAGGCCGCCAGTTCGCAATTGAGCCAGAGTTCTCCGCTGCAGCCCATGCCGGTTGCCGCCATAACCAGCTACAACGGCCAGGAAAGCACCGGCGTGCGTTTCCCCACGCGACTGGACGCGCCGGCCCACTTGGCCGGCAGCCTGTGGAGTGTGGATCAGATACCTCCGGAGCGCTTGTTCGCGCCCCTGGCGGTGATTGACGTGCGTGCGCAGGTACGCCGCGATCCCGATTATCAGCTTTCAGTCACCGATATTGCCAACTGGGAGCAGGCGCACGGCCAGATTCCACAGGGGGCGGTGGTAATGGCGCGCACCGACTGGGCGGAGCGCTGGAACTCTCCGCGCGCCTATCGTAATGAGGACAGGCGCGGGATGGCGCACTTTCCCGGTTTTTCGCTGCAGGCAGCTCAGTTCCTGGTGCAAGGCCGCAACGTAGTGGGTCTGGGGATAGATACCGCCAGTATCGCTGCCGGGAATGCCGCCAGCTCCGCGGTGCGCAATTTCACTTTGAGTCACAGCGTGTACCAGCTTCAGAACATAGCCAACCTGGCACAGGCGCCAGCAGCCGGAGGTCTGGTGCTGGTGGCGCCCGCCAAGCTGCAAGGCAGTTCCTCAGCGCCGGCGCGCGTGCTGGCGCTTGCAAGGTAGCACTCAGCATTCAGCACTCAGCCCGTGAGAGCTCTAGCTGTTCGCAATTACACATTTGACCGTTCCCAACTAACAATGTTCAGGGGCTAAGTGCCAAATGCTAAGGGCTAATTGATGGTTTTGGACTGAATGCTGAGTGCTGACCGCTGAGTGCTGGGTCCACTCAATCGCTGGGCTCATCCGTACTGGCTGACTGCTCTTCGCGGATGCCTTCGTATCGGTAGAAGCGCGCCTTGCCCTTGTGCTTCCAGTAGTGGGAGTTGTAGTAGTCCACGCCCAAGCCGGAATTCAGGGAACTATAGAAGGAGTGCTCGTCGGGGTCCACCACGATGCCGGAGTGGGTGCGCCACACCACCAGGTCACCCGGTTGGGGGCGCTTGACGGCTCTAAAAGCGGGAGCTCCCCGGTAGAGATCGAGCGAATCCACGTAAGGATAGGGCAAACCGGCATCGGCATAAACTTCATGCACCAGGTGCGAGCAATCGGGGCGGGTGCGATGGGTGCGCGAGAAATTGAGGGCGGCGGCGATGATGGCCATGCCCTCTCGCGCCGGTGGCTTTTCCGGACGCTTGTGGTGGCGATTTGCAGCCTGCCCAGGCAGGGCTGGGCCCAGAAGCGCCACGGTCATAATTCCCACTGCTACCCTGCTGGTTGCCACGATTTCCATTCTGATGCCGAATTCGCATTTCGGGGATGGTTACTCCGGTTCCGGGGCCAAAAGGGCATTGGCCGGGCGCCTATAACAAGCTGTATGTACTAGAAATACATGGAGGTGTTCTATTTGTGACGCTTAGGTCTACTTCTTAGCGCTTTTATCTGGCAGCTCTCGAAGCATCTCGCGTGAACCGGGGAGACTACCGTGGTGGAACGCGCGAAATGCTTCGGCGCTAAAGCGCCTCAGCACGACGCCGGTCAGGAAGCGATCCGTGAAACTTCGTTCTGTCGCCCCGCTGGGGCTTTGTTTCGTTTACTTTTCACCCACGGCTCACGCCGTGGGCTACATTCTTATGCCGCTACGCGGCTGGAAACGAAACTACCGTTCCCTTTTTGGATGATGGTGAATCGCAACCATCTCCACAAGCCGGTCTCTCACGTTGGACCACGAGCATTCACATGATCGCGTGGATCAGCGCAGTTACACCCTGAATCCCAGACGCCAGAACATATAGCTGACGGCCTCTCGGGCGACCAGGAAGGAACGGTCCCAGAAGGAGCGCGGCAGCGAATCGGGGCGGGGAGCGGCATAGGCGGTCACGCCTTCGCCCTGCAGCATCTGTTTCACGCGAAATACGTGGTAGGCGTCGCTTACCGCCAGGCAGTTGCGTAAACCATTGGTCTTCATGATTACGGCCACGCGCTGGGCGGATTGCACAGTATCGGAACTTTGAGTTTCCGCAATCAGGTCACGATCAGGAATGCCGAGTGAGCGCAGATAATCGCGGCCTACGCCGCCCTCGCTGTATGTCGGGTCGTAACCGTAGCCGCCGGTGGTGATAACCACAGGCGCCAGGCCCCTGCGAAAGAGCTGGAAGGCATGATCGAGGCGGGCGCGATAGATAGGAGATGGACGGCCTGCATATTCGGCGGCGCCGAACACCACAATGGCGTTCGCCGAACGGGCTTCATCGGTATGAGCCTGGCTCAAGATACGGCCGCAGGTGACGGCGAACCAAACCACGACGCAGGCAAGAAGCAGTGCTGCAATCCAGGCTGCAGGGTGTTTGCGGCGAGCGCGCTCAACAGATTCAGCACTCATCCTTCGGCGAAAAACTTAGAAATTTCCTGGCTGGGAATGGCACCTTCGCGCAGAATCTTCCAGCGGGCGTCGGAATCGGTCAGGTCCACGATGGTGGAGGCCACTTCGCGCGGCGAAGTGCCACCGTCAATGATGATGCCGATGCGGTTCTGCAGCTGTTCGCGCACCTCGACGGCGGTGGTGCATTCGCTGGCGCCGCTGAGGTTGGCGGAGGTCGCGGTCACAGGAATACCGGCGGCTTTAATAACGGCGACGGGAATGGCCGCAGCGGGTATGCGCAGCGCAACGTTGCCGGTATTGGCGGTGACTTTCAGAGGCAGCTTGGAGGCGGCGCGCACGATGATGGTGAGCGGCCCCGGCCAGAAGCGCCGCGCCAGGGCGTAGAATTCCGGCGGCAACGGCCGCGCCAGTTCCTCCGCCTGCTCGATATTTTCGATCAGCAACGACAGCGGCTTGTGCCGGGAGCGGGTCTTGATTTCGTAGACGCGGTCCACGGCGCGCAAGTTGAAAGGGTCAGCCGCCAGGCCATAGAAAGTGTCGGTGGGCATGCCCAGAACTTCGCCCTGGCGGATGTGCTGGGCGGCGTAGCTCACCAGCGACGGCTCGGGCTTGTCATTACTGATCTTGATGATTTCCGGACGCAATCGGGTCCTTCCCTGGTATCGGCCTGAAAGCGCGAACGCTAACATAACCCCGCGCCCGCCCGCAAGTTAGCGGGAGTGCGGAGCGTATGATGCATGGCGAGCCTTCTACTGACAGCTTAGCAGGATAGCATTCCGATGAATAACCCGCAGGTGGAGCGGTTGCGGCCCGTTACCGGCCGGCACAATGCTCTCATCAAGGAAGTACGGCGGGCGTTTGCCCGGGGCGAACTGACCGCTAAGGGTGAGTGTGCGGTGGAGGGCGTGCGCATTGTCGAGGAGGCCATTCGCAGCGGCCTGCACCTGCGGGCGGTGGTCTTCAGCGTGTCCGGGCAGAGCCGCGCCGGCCGGCTGCTGCCTCAACTGGCTGCCCAGGTCGAGACCCTGCTCTTGCCCGACAAGCTGTTTACCAGCGTGGTTCCCAGCGAAACGCCGCAAGGCGTGGCCGCCCTGGTCCGCATGAAGTCATATGCGCTGCAGGACCTGTTTGGCGCCGAAACCGGCGGCTTAGTCGTGGCAGTGGCCGGAGTACAGGACCCCGGCAACCTGGGCACCATCCTGCGTTCGGCCGAAGCTTTTGGAGCGAGCGGCGTGCTGCTGGGCGAAAACACAGTCAGCACTTATAACTCCAAGGTGGTGCGGGCGTCTGCGGGGTCCATATTCCGGATTCCGCTGCTGAAGCAGGAATTGAAGACGGCCCTTCCCGCGCTTCGCGAGCACGGATTGCGCTTGCTGGCCACGTCTTCACATAAAGGAACGCCCGTGAACGAGGCCAAGCTCTCCTCGCCGCTAACCCTGCTGGTGGGCAGCGAGGGCGCGGGACTGGGGCACGAGATTATGGACCAGGTGGATGAGGTGGTCGCCATCCCGCATTCCCCCAAGGTGGAATCACTGAACGCGGGGGTGGCGGCATCTATTGTGCTGTACGAAGCCGCGAGGCAACGGCTAATCCACCACAGAGACACGGAGACACAGAGAAAAAGAAATACAGAAGAACCTGGTCAAGAGGATGTTGGGGATACGTAGGCAGTCACTGGTATCTAAGGTTAGTCACAGAAACCCGTCTGGGATTAGGGCTAACATTGCGCTGGGATTCACCTGAACCAAATGCAAAGGGGGTGAGGGCCATGCGTGTGGTTGAGATTTCCCCACCCCGAGAGAGGGTGGAGCGAGATCCGCGGACTGAACCTCTCATTGGCAGATGTCGAACAGCTATTGCCCGTGCACGAAGCACAGCTGTTGACCTATGTTCACCTGGCGCGCAAGCCCGTTGGACTGATTATCAATTTCAATGTCCCATTGTTGAAGGGTGGCATCCGGCGAAGGGTTATATAACTGCACAGGTTTTTCATTTGTATTTCTTGATCTTGTCTTTCTCTGTGTCTCTGTGCCTCTGTGGTGAACACGGTCTTGAACCTCTTTCAGCCCATACCGGCCGATGAATCCGCGGACCGCACGCGGCCGCTGGCTGACCGCATGCGCCCGCGCACGCTGGAAGAATTCATCGGCCAGGAACACCTGGTCGGACCGGGCAAGCCGCTGCGCACCCAGATTGACCGCGACGACACCGGTTCCATCATTTTCTGGGGCCCGCCGGGAGTGGGCAAGACGACGCTGGCCAAGGTAATTGCCCGTCTCACCCGGGCGGAGTTCATCGAATTTTCCGCCGTGCTCTCCGGCATCAAGGAAATCAAGCAGGTAATGGCCGATGCGGATAAAGCGCGCCAGTACGGCACCCGCACCCTCGTCTTCATTGACGAGATTCACCGCTTCAACAAGGCGCAGCAGGATGCGTTCCTGCCTTACGTGGAAAGCGGCGCCATCCGCCTGATTGGCGCTACCACGGAGAATCCTTCGTTCGAAATTATCTCCGCGCTGCTTTCACGCTGCCGAGTGTACGTGCTGAACCCGCTCACCGAGGAGCAGA
This sequence comes from Terriglobales bacterium, assembly GCA_035702725.1. Lineage (GTDB taxonomy): Bacteria > Acidobacteriota > Terriglobia > Terriglobales > Acidobacteriaceae > JAICWP01. The sequence goes on from DASSQB010000260.1 coordinate 7,619, forward strand.
TCATTACCCTGCTGCGGCGCGCCCTGGCCGACAAGGAGCGCGGTCTCGGCGAAATGCAACTGCGGGTGGGCGATGAGGCCCTGGCGCGCATTGCCGCCTACTCCAGCGGCGACGCTCGCAGCGCCTACAACGCGGTCGAGGTCGCGGCCGGACTGGCGGTGCAGGCGAATGGCGGCAAACCGGGCGCCGAAATAACCAATGCCATCGTGCAAGATGCACTGCAAAAGCGCGTGCTGCTCTACGACAAGGCCGGGGAGGAGCACTACAACCTGATCTCGGCGCTGCACAAGTCGGTCCGCAACAGCGATCCTGATGCCAGTCTTTACTGGCTGGGACGCATGCTGGAAGCGGGGGAGGATCCTCTGTACATCGCGCGGCGCCTGGTGCGTATGGCCGTTGAGGACATCGGCCTTGCCGACCCCCAAGCGCTGGCGCTGACGGTTGCGGCCCGCGACGCCGTGGACTTCATCGGCATGCCCGAGGGCAACCTTGCACTGGCCGAAGCGGCGGTTTACCTGGCCCTGGCGCCCAAGTCCAACGCGCTCTATACGGCCTATGGCGAAGTGCAGCAGGACGTGGAACAAACCGTGGCCCAGCCGGTTCCGCTGCATCTGCGCAACGCGCCTACCGGGGTGATGAAGTCCATGGGCTACGGCAAGGATTACCAATACGCGCACAACTTCGATAGCAAGGTGGCAGACATGCAATGCCTGCCCGACAACCTGCGCGACCGAGTTTACTACCGCCCCACGGCTGAGGGCGTGGAACGCCGCATTCGCGAGCGCATGGAAGAACTTAAAAAGCGGCGTGCTGATGCGGCGCAGCACCGGCCCGACCGGGATAAAAAAGAATCGTGATGGCTGTCTCGCAAATCCAAACTGTGACCGATGGCCACCTATCCAAGACCGATTGCCGAGCGTATCCCCGCACCCTTTTCATCGGACGACCGTGAAGGTCTGCTCCTGCTGCATCGCGCGGCGCGGGAGATGGGATCCATCCTCGATCTTGAGCTGCTCATCGAGCGCATCGTGCACGACGTTTCCCGCTGGTTCGGCATTCTGGAAGCGAACATTTACCTGCGCGAAGGCGAGGATATGTCCCTGGCTGCGGTGCACGGCTGCTCGTTGCATCACAAAGGCCATACGCTGCAACCCGGCATGGGAATTGTGGGCCATGTCGCCCTGACCGGCCGCATGCATTACGCTTCCGACGTGCGGGTTGATCCCTACTACATCCCGTGTGAGCCGGATACTCGTTCGGAAGTCGGAATTCCGCTAACGATCAACGGCGAAGTGATTGGCGTTTTCACCGCCGCCCATCCCGACGTTGACGCCTTCTGCGCAGAGAAACTAAAGCTTCTGCAGGCGCTTGGCTGCCACATTGAAGTCGCGGTGCAGAATGCGCGCCTGTTCCGCGAGCAACGCCTGACACGGGAGCGCGCCGACCGCGAGGCTCAGGAAGCACGGCAGATCCAGGAGGCGCTGTTTCCCAAGAGTTCGCCCCTGGTGCCCGGCTACAGAATCACCGGGTTCTCGATTCCCGCCGGCGCGGTGGGCGGCGACTGGTACGACTTTATTCCTTTAAGCGAGAACCGCTGGGGACTGGTGTTGGCGGACGCGTCCGGCAAGGGTACGGCGGCGGCGCTGATGATGTCGGCGGCGCGCGGCATTCTGCGCTCTCTCGCGGAAAACTGCACGCGGCCGGGCGAAGTGCTCGACTGCCTGAATCGGCTGCTGCTGAACGATTTTCCTGTAGGCCGCTTTGTCACCATGCTCTACGCGGTGCTCGACCCTGCGGCACGCACACTGACCATCGCCAATGCCGGCCATCCCTGGCCGCTGCTGGCCAACGGCAGCGCCGCGCACGTGATCAGCGGCGCCAACGGGCTGCCCATCGGGTTTACCCAGGAAGAGTTTTCCCAGACCCAGGTTGAGTTGCCGCCCGGCTCGCGCGTGCTCTTCTACAGCGACGGCATCAGCGAAGCGGAAGACGGCAGCGGTGAGGATTACGGCAGCTGGCGTTTGCCGCAGTTGTTGAATTCCCAGCGCGAGATTTGCGCCGAGGAGGTTCTGGATGACGTTCGCGCCTTTGCCGCCCGCCGCGGGCTACAGGATGATGCGACGGCGATTGTGGTGGAGGCGGAGTGAGGCGGATTTGTAATTTGGCGGCTGCCGTTGGCTTAATTTCCACGCTGAGGCAGTGCGAAAATTACCAATTACAAATTGCTCAATTGCAAATCAGCCGGCCAGCAGATCCTCTTTAGCTTTCGCCTCATCCACCCGCTCCCAGTTGCCGTCTTCGGTGCGCCAGAACACGGCCAGGGGGCTGGCGCCGCCATAGTGCTCTTCCCCGCACACACAGGTCACATAGCCGCGCACGGGCGGCCCAGGTGTGGTATCTGTCAACAACAACAACTCCCGCCCGCAGTGCTTGCAACGCCAGGGTCCCACCGGAATAACGTTTCTGTCTAATTCCGCCATGCTCGTCCCCTTATCGAAAACGGGAGCGATGCTCCTTTAAGATGCACCGGTCCATGATCACGAAGAGACCAGCCTGCCGGGCTTTGGCCGCCGCCGCTTCGTGAATTACGCCCTCTTGCATCCAGATGGCAGGAACCCTTAACTGGATGGCCTGGTCCACTACTTCGGGAACGAATTCGGAGCGGCGAAAGATATCCACGATGTCAATACCGCCGGGGACATCCTGCAAGGAGGCAAAGGGTTCCTCGCCCAGCACGGCTTCGCGCAGGTTAGGATTCACAGGAATGATGCGGTAGCCCTGGCTCTGCATGTAGGCGGAAACGCCGTAACTGGGGCGAAGCGGGCTGCTGGAAAGGCCGACCACCGCAATATTTTTTGCCTTCTTCAGCAGCTCGGTAATTGGGTCCTGGAAAGCGGGCATGGGCGGTCCTTACGAGGGATTGTATAGCAGAGCAGCTTCGCCCCCCAGCTTCGTTCCAAGATGTATTCGTCCTTAGCACGTGTCATGGTTTCTGCTATGGGCAAGATGACGGGAAGAAGAGTGTGAGAACTCCCTGGGGCACTTGTGGCAGCATGAAAAGCGCAGGGGTCCTTCGACTGCGCCGGCCAATTCGCAAGCGAATCGGCCGGCTTCGCTCAGGATGACAGTATGGGGAAATTTGTCTTAGGGCGAGCTATTGCTTGCGGGTGTCGGATTTCTGCACGAAGAGTCGTAGCGCGGCTTTGCGCACCGTGTCGGGAACTTCCTTGTTGATGGAAAGACTCTTTAAGTCGCTGAGAAGCAGGTTGTTGACCAGGCCAAGGGCAAGGTCAATGGGCACCTTGGGATTGAACGCCAGGTTGCGCTGGATGCGGTAATTCTTCACGAACTTGCGTTTGCTGGAAAGGCCGCGGAACACCACCTCCTGCACGTTTTTCATGCTGGCGAACATTTCCGCTTCCGTGTCGGTCAGTTTGGGCGACTCCAGCACTGCCTGGGGCACAACTCTAGCGCCGTCGCGGATCAGGAGGAAGCGCTCGTCCTTGTTGCCCTTCATCGCCAACTGCACCCGTTCGCCTACGGTTAAGGCGGCGATCTTCTGCAGCACGCTCTTGGCCTTCTTTTCAGGTTCCGGCGCAGGAGCAGCGGCAGCAGCATGCACCGCCGCAGGTGCGGTCACCACAACCGGGGCTTCCGGAGGAATGTCAGTTTCCTCGATGCCGCCAATGACGTGGAAGGGCTTGCCTTCATCGGCGGCGATTTCCGCGGCGTGCGCGGCGAGGAATGCTCTAATTTCTTCGTCGCTGATTCCCGAATCTGAATCCGCAGCCTGATTCTTGGCTGATTGCGATGCCGCAGGAAGCGCTGCCAGCAGGGCCTGGACGCGGGCCCTTTCGGGATCGCGCAATTCGCGGTTGCCGACCAGAGCTTGCAACACCGGGCGTGATTTGCCCACTCGCGGACTAGTCAGCAATTGCTCAATCACCTCGCGGCTGGAAGCAACGGCAATCTCCGCCAACCTGGCTTCGTCAACCGAAGGATTCTCCAGCAGCACGGCATATAGGCTGGGACGGCGGTTGCGCGGGTCCACCATATAATCCAGGACTTCGCGCTGAGTATGGGGGTCGGAAGCCGCAGCCAGGCATGCCGCTTCATCCCAGCTGGCGAGGGTCATGCGCGCCTGCTCGGCGAAAACCGGGTTCTTTGTGAGCAGAACCAGAATTTCAATCATCTCCGCCGGAGGGACGGACAGAGCTCCTTTGGCGGCGGCGCGCAGAAGGTTGGGCGGCACCGCCGCTTGCCGAATCATATCCACCATTCGCGCCATAACCATCAGCTCCCTGCGGCGCTGCGGCCGTTTTTTGCTACCAGATGTTCCAGTTCGGTAACCACCCTGTCCAGCTCATCCACGACGCGGTGGGCACCGGCGGCGCGAAAAGCTTTCACCAGCGACCGGTAATACCAAAGCGTGCCCCCGCGCCCGCCCCGGAAGCGCTTCCATACATCCTCGCCATGCTGGCGATAGTCGGCCAGAATGTCGCGCGCATTGTGCAGTTTGTCCGCCGCCGAAATCAGGCGCGCGTCTGCCGGCTCGTGGCGAATGGCCTCAATATAGCGCGTTTTGCGGTCCTTCCAGGGGGGCTTAGGGACGGAATCGGCGTCGGTGCAGGCCTCTACCAGCCGGGCCACGCGTTTGCCGAAGCGCCGCTCGATTTCGCGCAGGGTGGGCTTGCCGCCCTGGTCCTCCACCGCATCGTGCAGCAAGGCGGCAATGGCCATATCCTCATCCCCGCCCTCGGCCAGCACGATGGAAGCGACGCCGAGCAGGTGGGCGACATAAGGCACACGCGTGCCCTTGCGCGCCTGCTGCGCGTGCAATTTGGTGGCATACGCCAGCCCGTCCAGAAAACGCTGGTTGAGCATCGGGTCCGGCGTCTCGTGATAGTGCGGGTGTGGCTTTTCTTCGGCTTTCATCTACAAAAACAGGGTAATACAGTTTCCCAGCCCAGCGTGCGTGGCTGCCTGATTACGTACGTAACGGGATCATGGGTGGGCCGGGCGCGCGGCCGCTCCCCATTTCTGAGGGCAAAAGGAATTTCCAGTAAACTGAACAACCCTAGAACAGCGGCTAGAACTCCCTCAAAACAATTGTATCGGTGCCGGCGGCGCAGGGGTCCTTCGACTCCGCAGAGTGACTCGCAAGCGAGTGACTCTGCTGCGCTCAGGATGACAGAGGAAATATTGCGAGCCGAAGCGCTAATCGCGGCAGCGCTAGTTGCAGCAGCGTGTGGGGACGGGGCTCCGCCCCGTCCAGGCGGGGCAAAGCCCCGCCTCCACACGGGCAGTTACGGCTCAATCACAGCAACGTTCGCCGCGCAAACCCGCTATCCCTTCGCGGGCAATGAGCGGCACCATGACCAGGGCGGCCATCGGGTCGGCCCACCACCAGCCCAACAGCGCATTCAGCAGCAGGCCGACCAGCAGGATGGCGGAAAGATAAGCGCAGAAGTCAGTCTGGCGGGAGTCAGCATGCATGGCACCGCTGTTGAGTTGCCGGGCCACCTGGCGTTTAGCCCGGGCCAGCAGGGGCATGGCAATCAGGGAGGCGATAGCTACGCATATGCCGAAGATGCTTTCCTCGGGCGCTTCGTGACGCACCAAGCCCTTAATGGAGTCATAAGCTACATAGGCAGCAAGGGCGAGAAAGCATATACCTACCAGGCGCTGGGCGCGGTGTTCAGCGTGCTCCCGGCGATTGGGGTCATGTTCGGCGCGCAGACGCCACAACAGCACTGCGCCGGAAGAGACCTCAATCACCGAATCCAGCCCGAAGCCGACCAGGGCAATGCTGCCTGCGAATAAGCCTGCCAGGAGTGCGGCGACAGCTTCGGCCGAGTTCCAAACAATGGTGAAGTACTCCAGGCGGCGGCCACGGGCAGCAGCCAATTGGGTAATCGTGTGATCCGGTAATTGAGTGATTGGGTTCGGCGGTTGCGATGGAATGGCCATGGTAGCCAAAACGAATGCATAGGTCCTTCGGTCGCGCTCACCGCGCAAACGCGGCTCGCCCTTCCTCAGGATGACATCATCTTTTGACCGAATGCGGTTGCACAGTGGAGCGTGGTTTCAGAATACACAATTACCCGATTACTGAATTACACGATTACTCAATTCTTCTCCCCGCGCCGCATGCGCAAATATGCCCGTATGAACGGGTCAATGTCGCCATCGAGCACGCGGTCCACGTCGCCCACTTCTTCCTTGGTGCGGTGATCTTTGATCAGCCGGTAGGGCGCCAGCACGTAGGAGCGGATCTGCGAGCCGAAATCAATGTCCAGCTTGGATTCCTCCAGCTTCCTAGACACCTCGCGTTTCTTCTCCAGTTCGTGCTCGTAGAGCTTGGAGCGCAAAATGCTCATGGCGCGTTCGCGGTTCTTGTGCTGCGAGCGCTCATTCTGGCAGCTGACCACGATTCCTGTGGGATTGTGGGTGATGCGCACTGCCGAGTCGGTGGTATTAACGTGCTGTCCGCCCTTGCCGCTGGAGCGGTAAGTATCCACACGCAAGTCTTCTGGCTTGATAACGATTTCGATGCTCTCGTCAATTTCCGGCGAAACGAAGACGCTGGCAAAAGACGTGTGCCGGCGCTTGGCCTGGTCAAAGGGCGAAATACGCACCAGGCGGTGCACGCCGATTTCGCTGGTCAGCAGCCCGTAAGCGTACTGCCCGTTCACGCTGAAGGTGGCAGACTTGATGCCCGCCTCGTCGCCAGGCTGGTAATCGTTGAGCACGGTTTCAAAGCCGTGGCGCTCGCCCCATCGCAGGTACATGCGCAGGAGCATCTCCGCCCAGTCCTGGGATTCGGTGCCGCCGGCGCCGGGGTGAATGGTCACAATGGCGTTGCGGGCGTCGTTTTCGCCGGAGAGCAGGGTCTCGGTCTCGATCCGGTCCACCGTTTCGCGCAGGGCAGCAATTTCGCGCTTCAGGTCAGCGGCAACATTTTCGCCTTCGCGCGCCAGTTCCAGGTAGGCGACAATGTCATCGCTGCGCCGGGCCAGATCAGACTCGGTGGCCAGCACATCTTCCAGGCGCTTGCGCTCGCGCATTACCCTCTGCGATTCCTGGGGATTGGACCAGAGCTTGGGGTCGGAGGCCTTCTTTTCGATTTCGCTTAATTGTTGGCGCAACCGGTCTGCGTCAAAGATACTCCCGGAGATCGCGCACCTTGTCCTTCAGCGCGACGTATTCTTGCTCGAGCTCTTCAGGCATTAGGAGGAAACCTTCCCGGAGGGAACTCGGTAGCGCCACAACAGCGCTGCCACAGAAATTATCGCACACAGGTAGGCGAACCAATCCCCGTAGCGCGTGTAGAAGGTGGTTCCGTGGACCAGGGTGTAGGGTGCTTCCAGCGCGGTGCGCTGCTTACGTGGCACTTGGGCCACAACGCGGCCATAGGGATCAATGGATGCGGTCAGGCCGGTGTTGGTGTCGCGCAGCAGCCAACGGTCGTTCTCCACCGCCCGCATGCGCGCCTGGTTCAGGTGTTGGGCCCAGGCGCCGGTGTCGCCATACCAACCGTCGTTGGAGATGTTGACGAATACCTGGCCCCCGTTGCGGGCGAATTGCCGCACTTCGTTCGGGAAAACTGCTTCGTAGCAGATAAAAACGCCAAGCTTGTAGCCATCCACCACCAGGGGCTCACGGGAGGAGCCCCGGCCAAATTCGCCGACCGCCTGGGTGAGCCCGCTGGCAAAACCGAATATTGATTTGAAGGGCACATATTCGCCGAAGGGCACCAGGTGAATCTTGTCGTAACGCCCCACCCACTGGCCTTGCGGTGACATCAGCGCCGCCGAGTTGTAGGCCTGGCCGGTTCCTGCCGGAACGCCTGGATCCTCGCCCAGACTGCCCGCCACTACGTAGGCGTGGTCTTTCTCGGCCACTGCGGCAATGTCTTGGCGGAAACGGGGATCATTAACGTAAAACGGCGCCGGCGATTCCGGCCACACTACCAGGTCGGGCTTGGGCGCTCCCGGCACCTCCGGCGGCACGCTCAGCCGGGTGAGGTCGGCGATCGTGCTCTGAAAGTATTGCGCAGTCCAGCCATCCGAGGGCAGGATGGGAATATTTTCCTGGACCAGCAGCGCGGTGTGATCTGTGCGCAAGGGTGCGGGGTGGATCAAGGCGAGCAACTGCAGAGCGGCCGCCACCACAACGCCTTCGACCAGGATGAGCTTGCGCTTATCGCGGCCGACCAGGAAGGCGGCGGCAAATACCGTGTTCACCAGCATGATTTCGAACGACACGCCGTAGACGCCTGTGATAGTGGCCAGCCGGCTGAGCGAAATGTTATTCACCTGCGCCGTGCCCAGCAGGTCCCAGGGAAAGCCGGTAATGCGGGTGCGTGCCAACTCCAGCGCCACCCAGACGAACGGGCTGAGAAACAATGCCCGGCGCGAGCCCCCGGACCGGCCGCCCGCCAGAAGAGCCACCGTCAGCCCAAACAAGCCTTCGTAAAGCCCCAGGTAAAGGCAAAAGAGCGCCAGAATGCCGGCGGCGGCGGTCGCGCTCAGCCCGCCGTATTGATGCATGGTGTGGTAGACCCAGTAGCAGGTGCCGGCATACCAGATGATGCCGCTCACGTAGCCGAGCAGAAAACCCTGAAAGGGTGTGGCCGGCAGGTATTTCTGCGAGAGGCCGGCAGGCAGGCGGATTTCCTCCGGTTCGCGGGCGCGCAACACCGCCATCAGCAGGGGCGCTATGGCGATCCAGCTCAGGGGATAGAGATTGGGCAGGGGAAACGCCAGAATCTGCAGGACGCCGGAGAGGATGGCCAGCAGCCAGGCGTCACGGTGGAGTTCCCTCACAGGTGAAGCATAGCAAAATCCAGCTAACGGGCTAGCTTGCTGGCTGAACCTGAGCGCGCCGTCATGCAGAGGGGCCTTCAGCCCCGAAGCATCTCGCGTGCACCGCCTCAACTTCGAATTTGTGGCGCGGGCGCCCTCGCCCGCGACCAGTACCGGAGATCCACTAGACAGCTAGTTAGCCAGTCAGCTAGTCAGCCGCTTTCGGCGATACCGGTTGAACTCGTGATCGCCCACTTTTCGGCAGCTAAGCCAGCTCCACCAGGGCGCTTTGTCGGCCGTAAACCCCGGTGCGCTGAAGGTGGTGGGGCGGAGGCGGGCCGGGCCTTCCAGCATGCCGACCTCCTGCTCCTGGGGAATGATCTGCCCAGCCTCGACGGGCGAGATGGTCAGAAACTTTTCGTCAATCAGGCCGGCGCGCGACATGTAGCCATAGAGCGTTGGCCCGCCTTCGCAGAGCAGTAGGCGAATCCCCAGCTCTCGCGCCAACAAGCGCACGGCCACGGGCAAGTCAACCACGTTGCCCTCGCCGGCCACCAGCACGCGAACGTTGGGATGACCTGCCTGTTGCGGCGCGAGCTTGGCGGCGCCCGCCTTGGAGGTCAAAATCACCGCGTCCACCTTATCGCCGTCGAACACAGCGTAGTCGGAGAGCTTAAGTGCGGCCGAACCGGTCACGAAGATGATGGTCTCGCGTCGGCGCCCCAAGCGGGCGCGCAGGTCGCGCAATAGCGGATCTTCAATGTGGTAGGTTGCACCTCGGCTGGTTGGACCGAGCACCGTCTTCTCGACCGCCAGGGTCTTGCTGCCCAGCAGCACCGCGTCGGCGTGGGCGCGCAGAAGGTCCATGAGCCAGCGGTCCTCGGCGGAATGGGAAATATCGCTGCCCAGCGCGTGCTCCCCTTTCCAGGAGGTAATGCCGTCCAAGGTCTGCACGAAATTCGCGCAAATCAAAGGGCGATCCATCGGAGGCGCCGGGAAACCCAGCTTGCCATAGGGAGCATAGGCGGGGTGCTGCAGAGCGCTTTCTTCGCCGTGGTCGAACAGGACTTCAAACTTGCGCATGCACCGGCTCAATCTTCTGGCGCACGAAGTCCACAATTTCCGGGGTGATGTAGGACGGCGGGGTGATGTAGAAGATGGGCCTGCCCGCAAGGTGGGCACGCGAAACCTGGCTCCAGGCGGGCTCTTTGTGGCCGTTGCTGCCGGGATCGTGCAGCACGACGGCGTCGGCCCGGTTAAGATAGCGGCGGGCAGACTCTTTGAAATCGGCGACGGCGAAATCGAGCACGGTGAGATAAACGTCTGGTTGCAGGAAGCCGATCACGCTGTTCGATTCGATGATTACGTTGCCATCGGCGGCGATCCGCTGCTGAAATGCCGGCATTACTTCTTCCAGCTTCCCCTGCCTGCAGCGCACCCACAGGCCTTTGGCGGCGCCGGCCGCAAGGAAGCGCGAGGTGTCGGAGTCGCCTTCGCCATCATAGACCTGCGTGATCGCCCAGGGATGCTCATCATCCTGGCAGGCGCAGGGCTTGCCATCCACGGAGCACACCCCGTGTCCGTACTGGCTGATCTTGACCGCCGTCCAGTTGCGCTCGCGGAGCGCGGCGATCAACCCGGCCATCAGGCTGGTCTTGCCTACGTTGCGCGTGTGCCCGCCGATGACGATGAGGGACATAGCTCTTGGCTCTTGGCTCTTGGCTCTTGGCTCTTGCCCGTCGGCCCTTGGCTTTCAGCCTTCGGCCACTAGGTACTGCGTACTGGGTACTAGGTACTGCTTTTCCGCCCCAGCCGCGCCAGCACCGCCAACTCCTTCAAATATTGGCGCAAGGGACGAGCCGGCGTGCCCCAAAATACCACGCCTGGCCCGCGCACTGTCTTCTTGGGGAGCACGCCGCATTGCGAGCCCAGAATCACACCTTGTTCGATGCGGGCATGGTCCCCAATACCGACCTGCCCGCCGATCACGGCGCCATTCTCGACCGTGATGCTGCCCGAGAAGCCCGTCTGGGCGGCAATTACCACATCTTCTCCGATGCGGACGTTGTGACCTACGTGCACCAGATTATCCAGCTTCGCGCCTCGGCCGATGATGGTCAAGTCCAGCGCCCCGCGGTCCACGGTGGTGTTGGCGCCGATCTCCACGTCGTCGCCAATCTCCAGGCCACCAATCTGGGGAAACTTTTCGTAGCGGCCGGTGGCAGAGTTGCGCATATAGCCGAAACCGTCGCTGCCCAGCACAGCGCCGCTGTGCACAATAACACGGCTACCCAGGCGCACCCCGGCATAGATTGTCACATTGGGAGCGATGTTGCACTCGCTGCCCATGCGGACCTCCGGGCCAATAACGCTGCCGGCGCCAATGCGGCTGCGGTCGCCGATTATGGCCTTCTCGCCGATGACGACGCCCGGCTCAATAGCCACATGGCGCCCCAGGCGGGCGGAATCCTCGATGACGGCTGAAGAGTGAATCCCCGGCTCGAAGGACCGCGGCGGACACAACACCCGGGCTGCCAGCGCAAACGCCAGCTTGGGGAAAGGCACAATCAGCAGCGGCTTTGGCGCTTTGTCTGTGGCCGCGAATTCTCCTGCTATTACCGCGGTAGCGCCGGAATCCAGGGCTTTGGCCAACGTCGCTTCGTCTTCCGCAAAAACCAAATCTCCGGACTTGGCCGAAGCGATGCTGGCCACGTTTTCGACCTCAACTCCGCCATCGCCCACCAGTTGTGCTGTAATCTTTCGCGCCACCGCCGCCAGGGTAGTTTTCATGCCAACGTTGTATACAAATCAGTTCCCGGTTGCCAGTACCCAGTTGTGAGTTGGCCAAGCAGCATGGCGGCAAAGGCCCCTGCTACTCACCGGTCGCAAGGGTTGCCAGGCGCTTCGGTGCGATGAGAGCGTAGCTGCTCAGCAGCAGTTCTCTGACTTCCTCCCCATCCACCTTGCCCACGTCCAGGCGCAGCGCAACCCAGCCGCGAGAGCCGATGTAGGCCGGCAGGTAAAACCGGCGAGGCTGCGCGTCAACCAGCGCCTTGTTGTCACCAGGCAATACCTTGCAGGTGACCGCGACTATGCCGTCGCCGTGATGGTTGTCGAGGAAGTAGGCAAAGGTCTTTTTCCGGACCAGAAACTGCGCATGTGAGCCGTAGATCTGGCGGGTAGTCTCGGGAAAGGTGAGTGCGATCTGCGTCAGCCGGCTCAGACGTACATCTTCAGCGGAACGTTTTGCCATGAAGACCGTATACAGAGAATTACTTTGGTGATCCAGCCGACCATTCAAAGCCACGGCTGTAACGAGGCAAGGCCTACAATACCTTTGAGGGAAAGTTGGAAAAGAAGCTTTTCTGGATCATTTTTCTCGGGCTGAGTCTGCTGGCGGACGTCTTCCTGCCCTTCTTCTGGGGCATGGTCGCCACCCTGCCCATCGTCGTGTTCAGTTGGTGGCTGGTCTACCGCAGCGACTGGCTGGTTTGAAAAGCAGTTGTCAGTTCTCGGTTCTCAGTTCTCCGTTCTCGGTTCTCGGTTCTCAGTTCTCGGTTCTCAGTTCTCTGTTCTCAGTTCTCAGCTGTCAGCCATCAAGGCTCTGGATGCCTTTCGGAAGGGCGCGGCTTCAGCCGCGCCGTCCCCGCCGCATTATTTGTCATCCTGAAGGAGCGCGACCGAGCGCAGCGAAGAAGCGCGACCGAAGGACCTGCTTTTCGTCGTACTGACCACTGGCAACTGGCAACTTAATAGATCGGCGCTTCCCCCTCCGGCCGCGTCTTCCAGCGGCGATGTACCCAGAGCCACTGTTCCGGATAGCGCCGCACATAGCCTTCAATCGCCTTGGTAAACAACGCCGTGTTAGCTACCACGTCCGCCGCATCGTCGTCGGTGCGCGCCAACTCCAGCATGGGATCGAAGCGAATACGGTACTTGCCCAGTTTTTCGTCCCAAATAGAAAACGCCGGCACCACGGCCGCATCGGTGCGCAGGGCTACGCGCGCCACGCCGCTGGCAGTACAGGCGAGGTGGCCAAAGAAGTCCACGAACACACCTTGGGGAGGAGTCATGTTCGTGTCCATTAGGACTCCCACCGTTTCGCCCGCCTTCATCGCTCCCAGCAGACCGCGGGCGAAGTCCTGCTTATCGAAAGTGGTGTTGCCGTGAAGTGTGCGATAACGGCGAATCAGGGCATCGAGGTAGGGGTTATCCAGGGGCCGGACCACGATGTGCAGCTTGTGGCCGTAAAGCGAGTGTGCGAACGAGCCCACCTCCCAGCCGCCGAGGTGCGCCGTCAGAAACAGCACACCCTTGCCGCGCTGTTCGGCCGCCAGAAAATTCTCCAGGCCGTCGTAGACCGCCACTTGGGAAACGTTTTTCGGCGTATAGCGTGGGAAATGGCAAACCTCCGCCAGCAATCGTCCCAGGGAAGTGAACACGCCGCGCACAACGCGCCGGCGTTCGGCTTCCGGCATCTCTGGAAACGCGAGCTCCAGGTTACGCATGGCCACCCGGCTCAAGCGCCGGTGCAGCAGGCGCACGGTGTGTCCCAGAGCAATTCCTGCCCTGCGCGCCAAAGGCCGCGGCAGAAGGCCGAGTATTTGGACCAGCAGCCACACCGGCGCGTACTCGAAGCGATGCCGCATTCAGGAAAGCGTGACGGTACCATTGCGGCGGCACTTTTTCAAACCGGAAGCTGTAACTTGAAGCGGGGCTGTCTGCTCTCAGCTTTGAGTTTTCGCCATTGGCATTCGGCCATGCACTCCCAGCCTTCGGAGTGCAGCTTGCATCCTACCCAGCGAGGGGTTTCCGGGGAGCGAATATGAATAAGTACGAACCCAACCACGATGTCAGGAAGGGTTGTGCGCGTGCTGTCTTGCCGATATGCTTGGTCCTGTTCCTGTTGGCCTGTTCCGCCAGCCGGCCAGGAGATATCGAGACCCTGGTGGCGCAGGAAGCCAAGCGCGTGGCCATTGCGGGCAGTAATCTGGAGAATCCTCTCCCGGATACTCCCGAGGTCGTCAAAACTGGCCAGGAGCATTTCGCGCATCATTGCCAGGTTTGCCACGGGCTGGACGGCCATAACACCGGCGTGCCCTTTGCCGCCAAAATGTCGCCCAACGTTCCCGATCTGGGCGATAAATTCGTCCAGCAATTTACCGATGGACAACTGAAGATCATCATCCAGAACGGCATCCGCTTCAGCGGCATGCCCGGCTGGCAGGGCACTCTGGACGACAAAGAGATGTGGGCCATCGTGCATTTCATCCGCCACCTGCCGCCCAAAGGCAGCCTGGGCGTGCCTGTCGTTTTCCAGGAATCAGAACAGGAACATCAGCACGCGGAAGGGGAGGAGCACCATTAATTGACGATTGAAGATTTTCGATTGACGATTGAAAGCACCGTTAGGGAAAATCGCAACTCCGAATCTAATCGGATCTGCAGCAATCGTCATTCTTCAATCATCAATCGTCATTTATTTCGCTGCTTCGGTGGCGAACTTGCTCAGTGAAACCAGCAGAGGGCGGCCGCCCTCGGGCGACTGAATCTCGCCGGTCAGCGAAGTGCGGAACGGCACCATGCGCCCGTAGAACTCGCGGGTACTGGTCTTATCCTGCTTGACCACGGCGCCGTTCAGGCTCACCCCGGCGAAGACCCCTCGCGCCCGCGAATAGGTAAGGATCTGGGCGCGCATTTTCCAGTCAGTGTCGCCTTCGGCATGGCGGCCCACCGGGCCTGCCGCCGCGGAAGCGTCAGCACCCACCTGGAATTTGCTGGAAAGCAAGTTGCGCATACCCTTCTCGTTCATCACCAGCATGATGAGGTCCACCGCCTGGCCGCCGATCTGGAACCCGAAGCTGCCGCCCTTGATAGTGAAGAACGCAGGCGCGCTCCAGCCCTTGGGCGTGCGGCAACTGGCCACACCGCGGCCGTAACGGCCGCCAAAGATGAAGCCGCCTTTGAGCATGGACGGCACTACCGCAACGCATTGCGCCGAACCCATTACTTCCATCGGGATTCCCTTGTCGGGTGCGGACATAATCTCGTCCACCACTTCGGCGGCCGCCCGCACCCGGTCTACTGCCTTGCTTTCATCGGTGCTCTGGGTTGCTGCGGTTGAGCCTTGCTGGGCCGCAGGAGCGTTCGCCGTGGGTTGCGCCGCTGGCGTCTGGGCTGGCGTGGTGCTGGAACTCTGCGAAAACGACCAACTGGCACAGCAGATCACGAGCAATACAAGGAATTTCTTCATAATTTCCTACCTCGGCCCGGATTCACCTTCCAGACGAGCGGAATGGGCACTACCTAGGAAATACCCCAACTACCGTCGTGGTCAAGAGCCCGCCCAAAATAGCGGTGAAAAAGCACCTCGCGGGAAAACATCGAATCAACCACAGAGGACACTGAGTCCACAGAGGAATGGATAATCAAATCTAATATTCCCAATTCAACCTGTTCGCACATAGGGCAGTACCCGATGGGCTAGCGATTTGAAATCGAAACCTTTGTGCCCTCTGTGGTTAGATTCGTGGTTTGCGGGCAAAAAAAGCGGGGCCAAGATTGTGACCCTTCATCAATCCCGACCCCGTCTCCCAGGTTCTGTGGTAGGTGAGTGCAGTATGGGGTCGGGGTAGAAAAGCAACAAGGTTACCAAGGGCCGTCGTCCTTCGTAACCCCCTGCCTACTTTGCAGTTACCAGCGAATGCGTGATGGCGTGCACGGAAAGCGCGATGCGGTTCTGCACTCCAACCTTCCGCATCAGCTTGGCGACGTGAGCCTTAACCGTGCGCTCCTCGATGCCCAAGGCGGCTCCGATTTCCTTGTTGGAGCGGCCGGCCACCAGCATCTCGAGCACTTCTTTTTCGCGGTCGGTGAAGGTTACGCGGCCGGCAGGGAAAATACGCCCGGGCGAGGAACTGACGCGCTCTATGAACATGGAGAGCACGCGGCGGGGCGCCCACACCGAGCCCTGGTTGACGATGCGGATGGCCTGCGTGAACTCCGCCGGCGCTGCCGCCTCGTCCACATAGCCCTTGGCACCCGCCGCAATGGCCTTGAGAATGGTTTCGTCGTCGGCGCCTGAGCCGGTCACGATGATGCGCAGATCAGGGCGCGCGGCTTTCAGGCTGGCCATTACGTCGAATAGGTTCGGACCACCGCGGCTGCCCAGCAGCACCAGGTCAATATTTTCCTGATGCGCTAGTTCCGCCACGCTCGAGGAAACCAGTTCAAAATCCGGTTCCGAATCGAACAGGGCGCGAAAACCCACAAAGCGCAGGGGGTCGCTTTCCACCACGGCGATGCGAATGTGCGGTTTCTTCACCGGTTTAACGGCCGGTTTCATAGTTTATCCTTCCGGGGGTTGGCGCTAGCATAGCTGTATTTGTGGAACTTGGAAAGAGGACGGAACTCCATCGGGCAATATGCGCCGCATCCAAATAGGGGGAATATGGAATTGCGACAAAACACCATGAAACCAACTCCCAAGCTAGCGTTCACAATTATCCTGAGTCTGGCAGCGGCCGGCTTGTTCAGCATAGCAGGCTCGGCCCAGACGGAACCGGCGGCGCCCGCCGCGGCACAAACCACCTACCAGCCTAAGTTCCGCGG
>DASSQB010000261.1:0-7731 GCA_035702725.1 Terriglobales bacterium
ACAATCAGAATGCCATTCTTGCTGGCCAGGCCAATCAGCATCACCAGCCCGATCTGGCAATACACGTCGTCCAGCAGGCCGCGCATTCCCTGCGCTCCCAATGCCCCCAGCAGCGCCATGGGCACGCCCAGCAGAATGATAAAAGGAAGGGTGAAGCTTTCGTACTGCGCCGCCAGCGTCAGATAAACGAAAAGCAATCCCAGGCCGAAAAGGCGAATGGACTGTCCGCCCGACTTGATCTCCTCCAGCGAAAGGCCCGTCCAGGAATAGCCCATGCCCACCGGCAGCACCTTCTTCGCCAAGTCCTCCATGGCGTTGATAGCCTCACCCGAGCTGTAGCCGGGCGCGGGTGAGCCGTCAATCTCGGCGGAGCGGAACAGGTTGTAGTGGCTGATGATCTGCGGCGCCGTAGTCTCCTTCACGGTGACCAGGTTCTCCAGCGGCATCATCACGCCCTTGTTGGAGCGCACATAATATTCGCGGATGTCGCGAGGCTGGGTGCGGAACTGCTTGTCCGCCTGCACATACACCCGGTAGCTGCGGTTATTGAAGTTGAAGTCGTTGACGTAATCCGAGCCCATGTAGACCTGCAACGCATCGCTGATCTGGCTTAGCGGCAAATCCAGGCTCTTGGCCTTCTCGCGGTCAATGTTGACCACGAACTGCGGATCGTTCGCCGTAAAAGAGCTGAACAGGCCCTGCAGGTCCTTGCGCGTGTTGCCTTCGCGCACGATCTTCTGGGTGGCTTCGTAGAGCGCCGGCAGCGTGGTTCCGCCCTCGTCCTGCACCTCGAATTGGAAGCCGCCAAAGTTGCTCAGACCCTCGATGGGCGGTGGCGAGAACGGTATGACCATGGCGCCGGAAATCGCGGACAGCGGCCCGCGCACACTAGCGATGACCCCATCCGATGACTGTTCTTTTTGCTTGCGTTCGCTGATGGGCGCCAAGTTGACAAAAACCATCCCGTTATTGGGGCTGGCGCCAGCAAAACTGAACCCAGCCACGCTGAAGACGCCCTCGATGTTCTTGTTACGCGCCAGCACCTCCTGCACCTGAGCCATGACCTTCGAGGTGTACGCCAGCGACGCGCCCTCCGGGGATTGCACGGTCACCATGAAGTAGCCCTGGTCCTCGTCGGGTACGAATCCCGTGGGCACTTTCTTGAACACCCAGTAGGTCATCCCCAGGCCGGCGAAAAACACCACCAGCAGCGCCCAGCGGAATCGTAGCGCCCGCCGTGCAGCATGCCGGTAAGTGCTGGTGGCGCCATGGATCCCTGCCTCGACTGCCGAAAAGAAGCGGCCTTTTGTGGTTTCACCCCGCAGCACCAGAGCTGAGAGCGCGGGCGTGAAGGTCAGCGAGTTGAACGCCGATAGGATGATGGAGAAGGCGATGGTCAATGAAAACTGCTTGTAGAGCAGCCCGGTCGTGCCAGGGAAAAATGCCACCGGCACGAACACCGAAACCAGCACCAGCGAGGTGGCAATCACCGCGCCGGTGACCTCGCCCATGGCCTCCGAAGCCGCCACGTGCGAGTTGATGTGCTCCTCGCCCATGTGCCGCTTCACATTCTCGATCACCACAATCGCGTCGTCGACCACTAGCCCCGTCGCCAGCGTAATGCCGAACAGCGTCAGGGTATTGATAGAGAATCCCAGCAGCTTGATGAAAGCGAACGTCCCCACCAGCGAGACAGGGATGGTCACCGCCGGAATCAGGGTGCTGCGCCAGTCCTGCAGGAAGAAGAACATCACCAGCACGACCAGGCCAATGGCCAGCAGCAGGGTGTAGAGCACTTCGCGAATGGATTCGCCCACCACCGTGGTGGTGTCGAACGCAATCGCGTATTTCAGGCCGGGGGGAAAGAACTTCGCCAGCCGGGCCAACTCGGCCCGCGTGGCGCGGTCCACGTCAATGGCGTTGGCGGTGGGCAACTGCATCACGCCAAAACCTATGGACTCATAGCCGTTATAGGCCAGGTTGCTGTTGTAAGCTTCCGCGCCCAGTTCCGCGCGCCCCACGTCGCGCAGGCGGATAAGGCTGCCATCGGCGCCCGTTTTCAGAATGATGTTGTTGAATTCGGAGGCTTCGCTCAGTCGCCCCACCGCGCGCACACTGATCTGGTATAGCTGGTTGGGTGGGGCCGGCTCCGCTCCCACCTGCCCGGCGGCAATCTCAACATTCTGCTCGCGCAGCGCGGTCACCACGTCGCTGGCGGTGAGTCCGCGCGCCGCCAGCCGCACCGGGTCCAGCCACAGGCGCATGGCGTACTTGCGCTCGCCGAAAATCATGACGTCGCCAACGCCTGGAATCCGCTTCAGCGCATCCTTGACGTAAACGTCAATGTAGTTGCTGATGAAGGCGTTGTTGTAGCGATTGTCGTCGGAGTAGAAACCGGCCGCCAGCACGAAGGCGCTGGAATTCTTGGTGATGGTGATGCCGGTGGTATTGACTTCCGTGGGCAGCCGTCCCGTCACAGTGGAAATCCGGTTCTGGACGTCCACCGCGGCCACGTCCAGATTGCGCGACAGGTCGAAGGTGACGGTGATCTGGCTGACGCCATCGTTGGTGCTGGCCGAGGTCATGTAACGCATGCCCTCGACACCATTGATGGCCTGCTCCAGCGGCGTGGTTACCGCCGATTCCACCGTCTGCGCGTTGGCCCCGGTGTAGACACTGGTCACAGTGACCTGCGGCGGCGCCAGTTGTGGATACTGCGCCACTGGCAGGAGAGGAATGCAGACTGCGCCCGCGATCACGATGAACAGCGAGCACACCGTGGCAAATACCGGCCGTCTTATGAAGAAGTCTACGAACACGCCCCTGGCCCCTACCGTAGATCGGAGTCATGCTGAGGGGCTTCAGCCCCGAAGCATCTCGCCTGCACCACCGAGCCGTTATTTTGGTGTACCAGCGAGAGCCAGACGCCCTCGCGACAGCCGCCGAGTGACCTCATCACGCCAAACTGGGCGCGATGGGACCCCGGCGAGACGCCGGCGCTACCGCACCTACCTCAGCACGCTCACCGGCGCTCCATCGGCCAGGCTTTGCGTGCCCGAAACAATCACCTGGTCTCCGGGCTTGATCCCTGCCAGCACGGTGTAGCTGCTATCGGTAATGTCGCCCACCTGAAGCGGCGTCTGCCGCGCCACCGAACCTTTAGCTCCTTGCTCCGCAACAAAGGCGAAGTATTGGCCGCTGATGCGCACTACCGCAGTTACCGGAATCATGAGCCCAGGATGCGAGCTCCACACCACCCGCGCTCGCACGAATTGCGCTGAGCGGATTTCCTGCCGCGGGTTGGCGATAAGCGCTTTCGCCAGCACCGACTGCATGCCGGTATCCACCTGCGGCGAGATGAAGGTGACCCGCGACTTCGCCAGCACCGCTCCGGTATCGCTCACGATGTCCACCGGCAGGCCCAGCCGCAATTGCGTTGCCCGCTCCAGTGGCACCTGGATGTAGGCCTCCAGGCCAGTGTTGCGGTCCACCGTGGTCAGCACGGTCGAGTTTGTCACCCGGTCGCCCACGTGCACGGGAATGTCGCCTACGATGCCGTCGCTCGGCGCCACGACCTGGTAGTACTGCAGCTGCACCTGCTGCTCTTTGACTTGCGCATTGAGCGAAGCCAAATCCGCCTGCGCCGCGTCATAACCGGTCTGCGCCTGGTCCAGATCCTGGCGGCTCACAACTCCCGCCGCATACAGCTTTTTCGCGCGCTCCAGCTGGGTCTTGGCCCACTCCAGGTTGGCTTGCTTTTGCCGCTCCGTGGCCTCGGAACTGTTCACGGTCGCCCGCTGCTTGAGGGGGTCAATTTCCAGCAGCAGCGCTCCCGCTCGCACGCGTTCGCCCGAGCGCACAAAAATCTTCGTGATCTGCCCTTCCACCTGCGGCTGGATGGTGGCCGAGTTCCGCGACTTGATGGTGGCCACATACTCGCTGGTCTCCTGCACTGTGCGCAGCTCCGCCGTCAGCACCTTCACCTGGGGCGGCGGTGGCGCCTGCATGGAGGCGGCCACATTCCCCTCGCTACATCCTGAGAAGAGGCCTGCCACTGACGCGAGTAGCGCGACCGCCACCCAACTCGGCAGCGTCTGCATTCCTCCCATGATTGGCCTGTGTAGACTCATTTTTCGCGCCACGCGCCGCTACCCTTAGCCGGGCAAACAGCCATATTCCTTCGTGATATCCAGTGTCTCAGAAAGTCAAGGCGAAGGGAACTTGTTGTCCGTGCCGGCCCCGCTGCCCACGCCCGTCTTGGTACGACCGGTATCCCGCTAAAACACCTGCCGGAACCTACTTAGACGTGACTCTCCGGCCCAAGACATCACGCTGCTGTCTTTTTTTGTTTGGAGGCGCCTGGAAGCGAATCCCTAACGCTTGACCATAACTTCGCGCACGTTATCGCGGGCCAGGAAGAATTTGATATTGGCGTAGTCGCGGAAGAGATTTTCGATGTGGCGGTTGTTGAAAACGCGCTGCAGCCGCCATCCCGGCGTGCTGCCATTACGGGCGTTTCCCCCGCTCAACAGCTGCAGCTCTATATTGTCGGTGCCGGCAATGTGGTAGCGGTACAAGGGGGCATCTGGCCCCGCGTCCTTGGTGTGAAAAAAGGCCAGCACTAATCCCCCGGGCTTGAGCACCGACCAGAGGCGAGCCACCACCGGCTTCACCAACGGTTCTTCCATGTAGTCGGCCATGTCCCAGCACAGCACGGCATCAAAGGTTTGTTGATCGTAGTTGAGGTTCTCGCCCAAGAACCGCTTCTCATCTACCACTTGCTTGCCTTCGGCATCAGTAGAAACATACTGCCGGTCTCGTGAGGCCAGCAGCACGTCTTCGCTGTAAACCTTGTAGCCGAGTTCGGTGAAGTGCTGGATATTATCCGGGGAAGTAGGACCAATATCGAGGACGCACAGGCCCTCCCGTCCTGCCAGGGCGCGGGTGAGTTCTCCCAACCCACTGGAGCGGCGCGAGACTCGCGTCTGCGCGCGCTGTTTTGGCGCCGGCGCCGGATCGGCACTGGAGCTGCCGCGGAATAATCTTCGAAGACTCTGCGCCACAGAACCCATGGAACGCCATCACCGGCTTGCGTGTACGATTTGAGCCCTAGTGTATCGCGTTAAGGCGTGGGGAGTAATCAGGATTTCTTTTGCTCCGCCAACGGCGGTTTCGGGAGCGCGGCGGTGCTGCCGCCCGGCGCTGCCGCCGAAGCTGCCACCGGGATGCTTTCGCGCTTTAGTTCCGGCCGGGGCTGCGCTGGTGGCTGCTGCGCTACCGGCGCCGCCTGCCGTTTTACGTCCACGCCACCTTTGAAATACGCCCCATCTTCGATGGAAACGCGCTGGGTGACGATACTGCCCATTAGCACCGCCGTCTTCCTGAGTTCCACCCGCTCGGTGGCTTCAATATCGCCATCTACTTTACCTTCAATGATCACGCCTCGCGCGCGAATGCCGGCACGCACGCGCCCGTTGGGACCGACCATCAAATTGCTTCCCGGCAACTCGATGTTGCCCTCAACGTTGCCGTCTATGTAAAGATCCTCACTGCCGGAGAGCTCACCCTTGATGAACACCGAGGGGCCGATGTGGGCGGTTCCACTCACCGGAGCGGTCATGCGCGGCGGTTCAGAACGGCCTGGCCCAGAGCTGCCTTGCGGCCGTGTAACTGACCCCTCAGATTCCTCTTCTTCCTTGCGTTTCCACATGTAAGTGACTCCAGTCGTTAGATTTACCGCCGCCGGACAAGGCTTGCGGCCGGGCGCCAGCTAAACTCCAATTGCCGAAAGCATTGGTTTAGCTCGGATTTTAGCGCACTTAGCAAGCATTTTGAGGGTTACTGAAGAACTCCCCCACTCCCCACCCCTCCGGTGTGAGCTAAGGGCATGCTCTGCTGCTGGTACCAATGTGCTCAGCGGCTGCATCGCCGGTTTCACAATTGGCCTCGCTCCGCCCGCTGTCTTTATCTTCTTTCCGGCTTTCCGCACCTCTCGGGCTTCAGTAGAGGCCAATCGCGCTGATTTTCATCTTCGATGCCTGAGTTGTTTGGCACCTGCGTTGCAACAGCTCGTGCGTCGGCTCGTTCGGAAGCGCCACGAGACGGGATGAGGCCGG
Organism: Terriglobales bacterium; assembly: GCA_035702725.1. GTDB lineage: Bacteria > Acidobacteriota > Terriglobia > Terriglobales > Acidobacteriaceae > JAICWP01. The sequence continues at coordinate 6,117 of DASSQB010000261.1, forward strand.
TTATTAACCAGGGGAACAGCGGCCTTTTCCCGTCACGTGGCATAAAAATCACTGGGACTGCCTTTTCGAACGAGCCGACGATTCCCTCTTTCCGACTGTTGCCGCTCCTCGTTTTTGCAAAACTCCTTTTTCTTTCTGGCATTTGCCACGCGCCGTAAGCGGAAGCAACAGGGTTGGCATTCAGAGACTCTAATTGGGTAGACTTTTAGACAGAGCAGGCCCCCGGTTAGTCAGGACCGCAGACCATGATGCGCAGTAAAGCACCAGTGTGGGCTACGGCAGCTTTCGTAGCGATCGCGCTGACAGCAGGTTTCGCCCAGCAAACTCCCCCAGCGACGAACGGCGCTCCCAAGCCGCCACAGCAGCATTCGTTTAACCCCAATGAACTGGTGCGCCAGGCGGTGGCGAACCAAATCAAGTCCGGTGATGACGAAGTAAGCCTTATGTTCCGAGTGCGCCGCCAGACCCCCAAAGGCGGAGTGCAGACGCGGCAATACGTGGAAACAGCTGAAGGCACGGCCGGCATGCTGGTGGCCGTAAACGACCAGCCCATAAGCCCCGAGCAGCGCCAGCAGGAGTTCGCCCGACTGGAGCAGATGCTGCGCAATCCGGGCGAGCTGCGCAAAAAGCAAAAGCAGCAGAAGGAAGACTCTGACCGGGTCACCCGCATGGTGCAGGCCCTGCCCGATGCCTTCCGCTACCAATATGAAGGCACCGAGGAAGTAAACGGCCTGGAGCTGGTGCGGCTGCGGTTCCAGCCCAATCCTGATTTCGATCCGCCCAGCCGCGAGCAGCAGGTGTTTACCGGCATGGATGGATTTCTGCTGATTGAGCCGCACCAGGCGCGCATCGCCCGCATTGACGGCACCCTCTTCAAGGATGTGGGCTTTGGCTGGGGCATTCTCGGCCACCTGGACCGTGGCGGCCGTTTCGTGGTGGTGCAAGGCCCGGTGGCCAATGGCTGTTGGACCGCCACCCACATGCAGCTCAGCTTCACCGGCAAGGCGCTGTTCTTCAAGAGCATCAATATCCAGGAGACGGAGGATTCCAGCGACTTCCGCCGCGTCCCCGGCCACATGACCTTTGCTCAAGGCGTGGAGATGCTGAAGAAGCAGCGCAACGGGGTGGTGGCGGAGAACGAAAACGCAGGGCGAAAGTAGTTCTCCTGGCGGGTGGCCCACCGGCTCGCGCGTGCCCATGGAATACATCCCATAAACGAAACAGGAGGGTGCCCCACCTAACGTGCTTTTCGTTGGGTGGGTGTAATGGCCACCCCAGGCTTCGTAACGGTTGGTTGAAGCCTTGGTTGGCAGCCAGCAAATTTGTCGAACTCTGGTGCGGAGATCAAGCCCCCTTTCCCACCGTTTACATAAACCGCAGAGAATGGGGCACCCGACCTTAAGTTGCGTTAGCTAGGCCACCCGCCTGGAAACGTTCCGTCTGTCCCCAGGTTTCCAGGATTTTTTCTCGCGACCCCTAATGCGGTTTATTGCTGCTGGCTTGCTGTTACATTCAGCTCCCGCCCGGGCCATCACGTTTGGGAAACAAATTAAAGCCCGCTGCAATGACATCCAGCATCCCGCCCGGAGGAATCAAGTAAAACTGGAAATGAAAG
>DASSQB010000262.1:0-4648 GCA_035702725.1 Terriglobales bacterium
ACACGCAAGACGATGTCCGCATCTCCACCGGTGTCACTTTCCATTTGTGTGCAGTGAAGACCTCTGGAACTAGCAAGTCTTATTTGCGAAGGATGTCCGCCAACGCGGGCTTCAGCTCGGGATAGCGGAATTTGTAGCCGCTGGCTTCCAGCTTGGTGGGAAGCACGCGGGCGCTGGCCAGCAGCAACTCCTCTCCCATCTGCCCAAAAAAGAGGCGCACTGCGAAGACGGGCAGAGGAAACAGCGCCGGGCGCCGCAGCACCTGGGCGATGGCACGGGTGAAATCAATGTTGGTGAGGGGATTCGGGGAGACCACGTTCACGGGCCCGGACAATCCTTCGTGTGCGAGGGCGTGCTGCACCGCGCCAACTACATCTTCAAGTGCCACCCAGCTCCAGTACTGCTTTCCGTTGCCGATAATGCCGCCCAGGCCGAAGCGGAATGGCGTCACCATCTGCTTGAGCGCGCCGCCAGCCATGCTAAGCATGACACCAATGCGCAGCTGCACAGTGCGAATACCCGCATCCGCGGCTGGCTTGGTCTGCGCCTCCCAGTCGCGGCATACGGTGGCCAGAAAGCTGGAGCCCGGCCGGCTGTTCTCGGTCAGCCTTTCGTCGCCGCGATTGCCATAGTAGCCGATCGCCGACGCGGTGATGAGCACGCGTGGCTTTCCTGGGGCCTGGGCCAGCGCCTGCACGAGGTTGCACGTGCTGTTGATGCGGGAGTCGCGAATCCTCTGTTTCTTTTTCGCGTCCCAGTGGCCGACGATGGTTTCCCCCGCCAGGTGAATAACAGCGTCATAGCCGCTCACGGTCTCTGGAGCAACCGGTTTAGCAGGATCCCATTGGATTTCGCCCGGGGCCGCCGTCGGGCGCCGAACCAGCCGGGTGACATGATGGCCGGTAGCGGTCAGCGCCGATAGCAGCGCGCCACCAATCGGCCCCGAGGTTCCACTGGCCAGGATGTTCAGGGCAGTCATGGGAACCCACTAGATTACAACCCTTTGGGGGCGTCATGCTGAAGGCCATCAAGCGGGAAAGCCTGCCCTCAGACTGTCGAAGGGAATCTCGCGTACCGTGCTGGCATTTTTGCCGCTGCACGCGAGATCCTTCGGGACTGAAGTCCCTCCGGATGACGGCGGCAAGGGAAATTTCTGCAGAGGGACCGCGCGAGGTGGAGCACCAGCGCTATTTTCAGGGCGCGGCGGCACTACTCACAACCCTCGCACCTGCAGTTACTTAGGGCACAGGGAGCGGCACGAACGGCTAAATCATCAAAAATGCACAGCTATAATGAAGCATGGCGACGCTGCGCCACCAGATCGCGACCAATGTGCTCACGGTCACGCGTTTCCGTGAGCTGCTAAGAAGGATCCGATCTTACCGTCCCAACGACGACCTAGCGCTGATTCGAAGCGCCTACAACTACTCCCTCCTGCACCACACCGGCCAGCAGCGCGCTTCCGGCGAGCCCTACCTGGTTCATCCCCTGGAAGTGGCCTGTGTGCTGGCGGAAATGAAACTGGATCCCATCGCCATCGCCGCAGGCCTGCTGCACGATTCCGTGGAAGACACCTCGGTCACCATCATTGATATCCGCAAGGAATTCGGCGAGCAGGTGGCGCACATCGTGGAAGGCGTCACCAAGATCAGCAAAATTGATTTCGCCTCCAGCGAAGAGCGTCAGGCGGAAAACGTGCGCAAGATGGTGCTGGCTATGGTGGACGACATCCGCGTGGTGCTCATTAAGCTGGCTGACCGCCTGCACAACATGCGCACGCTGGAGCACCTCCCGCCCGAGCGCCAGGAGCGCATTGCCAGGGAGACGCTGGAGATCTACGCGCCCATTGCCCACCGCCTGGGCATGGGCAAAATTCGCGGCGAACTGGAGGATCTGGGCTTTCGCTACATGGATCCGATTGGCCATCAGCAGGTACACGAAGCGGTGGAATCGCGGCGCAAAGCGGGCGAACAGTTTCTCGCCAAAATCGAAGAAATCCTGCGGGAAAAGTTCAAAGAGGCCGGTATTGAGGCCGTAGTGCAGAGCCGCATAAAGCGCCTCTACAGCATTCATCAAAAAATTCTCCGGCAGCGCATCACGGTGGACCAGATGTATGACCTGTTCGCTGTGCGAGTGATCACCAAAAGCGTGCAGGACTGCTACGGGGTGCTGGGCATCATTCACAATTTGTGGCGGCCGGTGCCCAGCCGCATCAAGGACTTCATCGCCATGCCGCGCCCGAACTTCTACCAATCGCTGCACACCTCGGTGATTGCTGAAGACGGGCACCCCTTCGAGGTGCAGATCCGCACCGAGGAGATGCATAAAATGGCGGAAGAAGGCATCGCCGCCCATTGGAAATACAAAGATGGGCCGGTCAGCGCCAAGGACGAACAGCGCCTGGCCTGGCTGCGGCAGGTGGTGGAGTGGCAGCGCGACGTTTCCGATCCCAGCGAGTTCCTTTCCACGCTCAAAATTGACCTCTATCCGGAAGAGGTCTACACCTTTACACCCAAGGGCAAGGTGGTCATTTTGCCGCGCGATGCCACGCCCCTGGATTTTGCCTACACCATTCACACCGATGTAGGGCACACTTGCGTGGGAGCGAAGGTCAATGGGCGCATGGTGCCGCTGCGCTACCACCTGCACAGCGGCGACATTGTGGAGATTCTGACTCAGCCGGGCCACCATCCCAGCCGGGACTGGCTGGGCATCGTCAAATCCTCGCGGGCACGCAACAAAATCAAGCACTGGCTGAACGTGCACCAGCGCGAGCGCGCCATCGAAATCGGCCGCAAGCTGATTGAGAAGGAAGCGCGCAAGTACCGCGTAGCGCTCAAAGACATCAAGGAGCAGGATTTTCAGCGGGTGGCCTCAGATTACGGCCTGGGGCGGGGCGATGACCTGCTGGCCGGGATCGGTTATGGCAAGTTTTCCGCGCGTCAGGCGCTGGCCAAACTGGCCCCAGCCGCTTCCGAGCAACCAGGCGAAGCCGACGAGGAAAAGCAGAGCGCCATCACCAGCGTGGTGCGCCGCGTTTTTGGCGGCGACCACAACGCCATCAAGGTGAAGGGCCACGACGATCTGCTGGTTTATCGCGCACGTTGTTGCAACCCTATTCGCGGCGAGGACATTGTGGGCTATGTGACGCGAGGCAAAGGCGTCGCCGTGCACTCTCGCAACTGCCCCAATGTAACCAACCTGATGTATGAGTCGGAGCGGCGCATCGCCGTGGAATGGGCACGCGATACTACGACGCCTTCGGGATACCCGGTGAAACTCACGCTGTTCTGCGATGACCGTGCCGGCATGCTCAAGCAGATCACCACCATCATCAGCGACGACAACACCAACATCCGCAACATTGAGGTCCGCACCGCCAACAGCCAGGCCAACATTGACGTAGTGATTGACATTGAGGACCTCAAGCACCTGGAGCACATCATCGCCGGCCTGCGCAAAATCTCGGGCGTGCACGATGTGCAAAGGGTGCAGAGGGTCTAGTTGTCAGTTCAGCAATTAGCATTTAGCAATTGGCATTTGGCCAGCCCAAGTTTATTGCCAGGCTGCAAGCGCCAATGAAAATGAGTGTCTCCTTGGTCGAGCAGCGAAACTCAAATGGCTAAATGCTAAGTGCCAAGTGCTACTTGCTGGTCTTCAACTGAGAACCGAGAACTGAGGTGAAACATGCGAGATGTCGTAGCCACCAAAGATGCGCCGCAGGCGATTGGACCTTATTCACAGGCCATCAAGGCCAACGGCTTTATTTTTACTTCCGGCCAGATTGCCTTTGATCCGGCAACCAATCAGATCATTCAGGGCGATGTGGCAGCGCAGACTGAACGGGTGCTGAAGAACCTGGAAGCCATCCTGAAGGCGGCCGGCAGCGGCCTGGAACGGGTGGTGCGCACCACCGTGTTTCTCAAGAATATGGGCGACTTTGCCGCCATGAACGAGGTTTATGGCCGCTTCTGGAAGTCGGCGCCGCCGGCCCGTTCGACGGTAGAGGTGGCGCGCCTGCCGCGGGACGTGGCCGTCGAGATTGACGTCATCGCCTTAGCTTAGCCCTTCCTTAACCACACAGCCCTTTTTTAGGCGCAGAGTTGGGCATGAGCGCAGGCGCTCACAACCATTGCGTGGTGAGCTCACACTCTCTCCGCGGGGAATTCCAGCTCCAGACCCAGTGGGTCGGTGAAGCGGTTGGTCAGGTTGGCCAGACCGACCAGCAGGTCCAGATCAACGATCTGCTCATCGGAAAAATACTGTTTGAGGGCGGCGATGTCCTCGTCCTTGATCTCCCAGGGCGTGCGCGTCAGCTTTTCCGCAAACAGCAGGGCGGCTTTGGTCTGAGGGCCGAACTCCGCTGCGACGGGGTTCTTCAGCGCCTTCCAGTCGTCTTCGGTGAGTCCGGCTCGCTTCGACGAAGCGAGGTGATGCTGCATTCAATAGTGGCAGCGGTTGAGGATGGAGACGCGGATGTAGACCATCTCATACAGGCGGCGGTCGAGCGACCTGCCCACACTGGCGTAGAAAGGCGGGAACGCCTTTAACACCTGCGGCCGCTGGGCCAGCGCTTTATGTATGTTGCCGGGCTTGCCCTTGAGGGTCTGTTCGTAGGTTTCTTTCACTTCCGGGCTGGCGCTTTGCG
>DASSQB010000263.1:0-5043 GCA_035702725.1 Terriglobales bacterium
CGGGATCGCCTGCATTCCTGGCGGCATCAAGCGCACGCAGGCGAAGCTGAAGCTGACTTGGAGGAGATTCCGTGTGAGCGGCTTTTTTCTGGGGGTTGTCGGCAGAAGCAGCCTGTGCAAGGGTGCATGCCACAGCCAGCAACAGAAGGGATAAGCAGCGGCGTGACGGGAAGCGTGCGAGCCCGCCTTGTACCGCCTTCAGCGCAGCGGTCGCCGAAGTGAGGTCTGGTTTCACAACCTGATCCAACTTAAAAGTATCGGCAGGGCCCTTGCGTCCAAGCCCTGCCGATTACAATTGTCCGACAATCCGGTCCCAACGCGGCTAGAAAATAACTCTCAAGCCGTACTGGAACTCGCGATCATTGTTGGCGACGATGCCGGTGGCCTGCAGGTTCGAGCCTGGCTGCTGCAGGGTGATGAGGTTGTTGGTCGGGCTGCAGGGCTGATACAAGCCTCCTACTGCCGGCCCACAATTCACCGCGCCAATGGGATTGCCCAGGCCGCCATCGGGACCGGGGGAGAAGTTGGGATGATTGAAGAAGTTGAAAGCATCCATGCGGAACTGCAGGCTCAACCGCTCAGAGACCTTCCACGTCTTCGAAACCGAGAAGTCATCGTTGACGAAGTTGGGACCACGGCAGAAGCCGGGCGATTCGTTGCCCATGCTGCCAATGGTGTGTCCAACCACGGTAAATGCTCCTGGGTTGTAGATTTGGGCTCCGCTGCGTCCGGCAGTGCAGCTTTGGCCGGTGACAAACGGACGACGGTTGGCGCCAGGCGCCCACGGCGGTCCCTGGTTACCGGTGCCGTAGAGCGAGTTCAGGCCGTTTTGTTTGCAGGTCAGAGCACTCGAGCCGCCAGCGGCTTCCGTGCATCCCACCACGTTCCCGAGATTCTCCGACAGTCCGGCCGTGAAGAGAGTTGTAGATGGACCTGACTCTGCGGTGAAAATCGTGCCCAACTGCCAGCCTCCGGCAACTCCTCGCACCAACGCATTCGACCCCTTCAGTTCGGGCAAGGGGGCTACCACATTGACGATGAAGATATGTGGGCGGTTGATGAGCGTGTTGCCACGGTCCAGCCGGCTGTTTCCGGCCCAGGTGAGCGTCTGGTAATTGGCGGTCCCGTTCGACTCATCCAGCGGCACATTGCCGATGGAATGGGAGAAGCTGTAGGACGCGTTCACCAGCACATTTTTGACCTTACCCTTGAAGAGGGCTTGCAGGGCATGGTAGTTGGAATCGCCGTAATGCCCCCACCAGGTCAGGAAGCCATCGTGGTTGTAAGGCCGGAAGTAGTTGGGGGAGGTAGCTCCCGCCGGCAGATAATTGCCGCCCGTGTTATTGGGACTAGTAAAGGCGGCAACACCCCACAGCGAAGGCGGAACCTCATTGATATCGCTGGTGGTGAGCTGATGAATAGCGCGGTTCCCTACATAAGCCAGTTGCAGGCTGGTCTCATGAGCGAAACTGTGCTCCATGGTCACGTTCCATTGCCAGGAATTGGGAATGTTGCTGCTGGGATCGAACCCGCCCGAGGGAGAGGTAGCCGCAGTCTTGAACTGGCTGGCCGAAAGCGGCGTCCCATCCAACGTCCGCGAATAGCCGGTTGCGGTAAGCGCGAAGGGAGCATTGCTGGTCATAGTGTAGATAGCCGTCCGGTCGCGCTGGAAGAACTGGCCAATGCCGGCGCGGAAGGCGGTGTTGCCGTCGCCGAAGACGTCATAGGCGATGCCCACGCGTGGCGCGAACAGATGGTAATTCTGGTTGCGCAGGTACCGGTTGGGGCCGGCCGTACCGGCGCTGAAGTTGGTGCCGAAGGTCTGATTAGTTGCGCCGCAAGGATTCTTTCCCGGAACAATCCACAATCCGTTGCAGGCATCCGTCGCAGGCTTTGTCGGGTCGTAGAGAGCCGGATTGAAGCTGGTCATTAGCCCATTAGGCTGAAATGGCGTCAGCATGATCGAGTAGCGAACACCCAGGTCCAGAGTTAGCCTGCGATTAACCTTCCAGGAATCGCCGGCGTAGAACTCATAGTCGCGCCAGCGTACCTGGCTGTAAACGTCAGTTGAGGTCTCAGACAGGTTGGAGAAAACGTTGCCCGGGAGCATGGCATTAGCCAGCGGCATGCCGGTCTTGAGGCTGGCATAGCCGTCCGCTGCGTTGATGTTGAGGCGCTCCGCCGAGGCCCCGCCGGTGTCTTCGTTCTTAAGGTTAAAGCCCAGAAAGGCGCCAAACTTCAAGGTGTGCTTGCCACGCATCCAGACAAGATCATCGCGGCCGTTATAGTTGTCCTGCTTGTTACTCCAGGGTGCGATCATCTGCGTGGTGGCGCCGGTGTTCCCCAGGTTCAGATTGGGAATGCCCACGGAGTGGGTTTTCAAGTCCGCCGGGAACAGTGTGGGAACGTCGCCGTTCAGTGTAGATGCCAGGCCCGAATCCGTACCACCAGGAGTGATGATAATCCGATTGTTGGAGTAGGAGAACTGGACGGAGTTAACCAGACTGGCGCCGATGGTGGAAGTCAGCTTGCCGATGATGGACTTCGAGGGCTGCGCCCAGCTGCTCTCCAACTGCGGAAAGTTGTCGTCGCCCCAGTAGCCCGCGTTGGGCGCTGGGTTGACCCACGTGTCCTGCGTGTAGCGGAACGTAATGGTGTGGTTTCTGGTGAGGTTGTAGTCGCCACGGGCGTTTTCCTGACGATAGTTCAGCGCGCTGCTGGGATTCTGCAGCCAATTGTCGCAACCGGCGCTGCCGGCTACCGCGGCGCTCGCTCCCGCCGGCGTTACCGGGCAAGGCAGATTGGGCAGCGGGTAATTGCGCATCTCATCAAGTGCTGCTTGCGACGGCGTGGCAATCTTCCAGGGATTGCCCGCCACCTGGAATTGGGCGGGGATGCTGGTCAGAATGTCGCCGCAAGTGATGCCCCCGGAAAAGTCTCCCGCGCGCTCGCCGGCGCTGGGAACACATCCCCGGCGGTGCACGCCGCGGATTTCCCGGTTCCACTCCTGGCTCCAGAAGAAGAACAGCTTGTCTTTCTTAACTGGGCCGCCAAGCGAGTAGCCGAAATCATTGCGCCGCAGAAGCGGTTTGTCGTTATTGGGGTTGGAGTAAATGCTGCCGGTGCTCGGGTTGAAAGTGTTGGCCTGGCGATCCAGTGAGGCTTGGCGCGCCGAAAACCAGTCGTAGGAGTTGAGCGCGTCATTGCGTCCGAAATAAAAGACGCCGCCGTGGAACTCGTTGCTGCCGCTGCGGGTCACGATGTTAACCACCGAACCGGACCCCTGGCCGTATTCCGGACCATAGGCATTGCGCAGCATTTTGAACTCCGCAATGGAGTCTAGCGAGGGGTAAATGAGGATGGTGCGGTTGGAGCCCACGTCGTTGTTGCTGGCGCCATCAACGATGAAGAGGTTGTTGGCCATGGAGTTGCCGTTGACGGCAAAATTCACACCTCCGCGCAGTCCCTTGCCGACGGCATCGAAGGTTCTTGCCGATGAAACGCCGGGCTGCAACTGGGTCAACTCCACAAAGTTGCGCCCATTAAGCGGCAGGTCTTTTACCTGCTGGCCCAGCACGACTTCGCCCAGCTGCGCGCTGTCGGTCTGAACCTGGATGGCATTGGCTTCGACCGTCACTTGCTCGCTGGTGCTGCCGAGCTTGAGCTGCACGTTCACCAGCGCCGTGCTGGCCACGTGTACTTCCACTTTCTCTACTACCGACTCCATGAAATTAGGCGCCTGGACCACGATCCGGTAAGTGCCGTTAGGTAAGTCCGGAGCGGTGAATTCCCCTATCTCGCTGCTAGTCGCCGTGCGGGCCAGCCCGGTCGCGACATTGGTTATGGTCACCGTGGCATTGGCTACCACGGCGCCGGTGGGGTCACTTACGACCCCGCTGATACTGCCGGTAATTTTTTGCGCGTGCAGGGGGAGCAGGAAAAAGACAAGTGCGCAAGCAATCAGGAAGAAACGAGCAATGACGCAGGCGGGTGCTCTCAGGTCAGCCTCCGCCCCGGTTGCGGCTGACATACTGCCTCCTTACTTCTCAAAGTGGGCCCGTAATTGTCCTTTCTTATCCCGAAGTGGGCATAGACACAGTGACTCGGGTCACAGTGCGTTTGTGATAAGGCCGCCGGCTACCAAACCGGCATCATCTTTTCTTGACAATTCTTCCGGGCGAGAGCATAGTTCTGACCCACTCGAGGGGCGCGACAGGCGCCGGCACGCCGCCTGCATCTGAACGCCAGCGCCCGAAAACGCCTGCCCGAGCCAGCTTTCGCGCCGCGAGGCCCTGGGGTGCTTGCGGCGGTTCTTATTTGCATTCGCACAATTAATCCAGCTTCCTCAGTCCGATTGGGAGGAGCGTCCGTGCACGTGGCAAGTGGGGCTAGCGGCTCATTGCCTTTTCGTTTTACGGGAATTCTTTGCCTCGGCGCTGTTCTGCTTGTAGCCAACAGCGGTTTTGCCGCTCCCGCGGCCGACGCCCCCGACCGCGAGCTGCGCAGTGCGCAGCAATTTGCACAAGTCCGGGCCCGGGCCGAAGCCGGCTCCACCCACGACGAGTTCCTGATGGGATACGCCTACGCGCGCGGCTTGCAGGAGCCGCAGGACCTGGCGCAGGCGCTGAGCTGGTATACGCGGGCGGCCGACCGGGGCGATCCCGGCGCCATCACGGAGTTGGGCCGCATGTACGCGTTAGGGCTGGGAGTAAAGCAGAATTACCTGCAAGCGCTGAACTGGTTCCGCCGCGCAGCCTCGGAGAGCTATCCCGCAGCCCAAACAGATCTTGGGCTTATGTATTCGCGAGGGCTGGGGACAAAGGAGGATCCGCAAGCAGCGGTGCTGTGGTGGCGCGAGGCGGCGGAGCAGAAATATGCTCCCGCCGAATCAAACCTGGGGGGGGCCTACCTGAACGGCACGGGCGTGCCGCAGGACGCTTCGCAGGCGGTACGTTGGCTCCATCAGGCGGCCGACAAGGGTCTGGCGACAGCTCAGTTCAACCTGGGGTCCTGCTACGAACTAGGCCAGGGTGTGGTCCAGGA
>DASSQB010000264.1:0-2846 GCA_035702725.1 Terriglobales bacterium
GCAGGGAGCGGAGTAACTCCGCTCGCCGGTAGTCATCATTCAGCAGAAGAAGGCCGGAGGCCGTCACCTCCGGCGATAGAGCGAAGTCACTCCCTTATTCCGCCCGCAGCGCTTGCATGGGATGGATTGCCGCCGCCCGCAGTGCGGGAATAATCGCCGCCAGAAAAGCGCACACTGCGAGTGACGCCGTTGCCATGGTCAGCGCCAGTGGGTCCCACGACTTCACGCCCCACAGTTGTGCTGCCAGCAGGCGGCCAGCGCCAATGGCCAGTGGGATGCCGATCAGCAGCCCCACGCCCACGCGCTGGAACGCTCCGTGCAGCACCAGCCGGATTACTTTCATGCGGTCAGCCCCTAGCGCCATGCGCACGCCGATTTCACCCGTGCGCTGCGCCACCACATAGGCGGTCACGCCGTAGAGTCGAACTGCTGCCAGCACCAGCGCTATCAGGCCGAACAATCCCGCCAGGCTGGCCACCGCCCGCTCCTGGTCAAACTCCAGCGCTACCTGGTCATTGAGACTGCGCACGCTGGTGATGGTGAGGTTGGGATCGAGGTCGGCCAGGGTTCTGGTAATCAGCGGCTCCAGAACGCCTGGGCTGGTGTGCGTGACCAGCAGGATGCCGTCAATGAAGTGCGAGCGCAATTCGATCTTCCGCATCAGCGGATGTTCGTAATGCACGGACTGCGCCAGGGGCACGAAAAACATGGGATGCGCCGGGTCACGCGGAAACGCGAACTTCGCATCATCCACCACGCCGACAATGCGAAAGGTTCCGGCGAGGGCCAGAATGTCCAGGCCAAAGTGCTTGTCCAGAGGATCTTCTTTGGGGAAGAAGCGCTTCACAAATGCTTGATTGACCAGGGCGATGGGCGCGGTGTTTTCGTTGTCGGCGTCCGTGAAGCCCCGGCCGCGTACCACGGGTTCGCCCAGCGACTGGAGATAACCGGCGCTCACCCGGTCCCAGGAAGCGCTCGTATTTTCTCCCAGCACCTCCGGATGCCCTTGTATAGCTATGGCCTCGCTCCAGTTGTCGGTGAGCGGGTTATACATGGCCAAGCCCACCTGTTCGACGCCCGGCAGGCGCTTCAACTGATCCTGCATTTCACGGTATAGCGCGTTCAAGCGCTCGGGAGTGTAGCCGGGCGACGGCGGATTCATATCCACCACCACGCGGTTGGCGGTTTGGAAGCCGAAATTCTGATGCTCCAGGTTGCCCAGGCTGCGCGCCAGCATGGTGGCCCCGGCAACCAGCACCACGGAAAGCGTGGCCTGAACTATCAGCAGCGCCTTGCGGGCCAGGGACGAGCTGTCGCGCGTGCTACGGGTGGAGCTACGCAGCGCTTCGATGGGGTGGGTGTGAGTGGCGAACCAGGCGGGCGCGGTGCCGAAAATCACGCCCGTCACCAGCGAAAGCAGAAAGGCAAATCCCAGCGCCGGCAGCGAGGGAAGAATGCTGATGGGAAGAAAGTGGGTGCTGTGAAAGGCCAGGCTCAGCAGGAGCCGCAAAGCAGCGATGGCCACAACCACGCCGGCCACCCCTCCCATCACCGCGAGCAACACGCTCTCCAGCAGCGCCTGCCTGATGATCTGCGGACGGGAGGCTCCAATGGCCACGCGCAGGGCGGTCTGTCCCCGGCGCGCGGCGGCGCGCGCCAGCAGCAGGTTGGCCACGTTGGCGCAGGCGATCAGCAGCACCAGCCCGCAGACAGAGAGCAGGATGGTGAGGCTGCGCCCGAAGTCTTCCTTCATTTCCGCAACGCCCGCGCCCGCGGGCACCACCGTAATGTTCTGCTTGGGGAGCACGCGCTTGATTTCCGCCATCCACTCCGGCGGATACCCGGCGTCATTCTGGATCCATTGGCGCAACATGGCGGTCAGGCGCGGGGATATTCCGGCGACCGAGGCTCCCGGGCGCAGGCGCCCAATCACCCGCAGCCAGCCTGTGATTGGCTGGTGTAGAAAAGAGCCTTCGCCATCAATCAGCGGCTCCTGTTGCAGCGGAATCCAAATGTCGGGTGGCTCGCTGCGCAGGGTTTCGCCAAAGAATCCGGGCGGAGCGATGCCAATCACGGTGAAGGGATGACCCTCAACCACGTAGGTGGCCCCGACCACTGTGGGATCGCCGCCATAGGTTTCGCGCCAGGCATGATAGCTCATCACCATCACCGGGGCGGCGGACGGCTGGTCGTCAGCCATTGACAAGAGGCGGCCGCCAAAGGCATGAATGCCGAAAGTTGAGAAATAGCTTCCCGTGACATATTCCGTGCGCAGCGGTTTGGCCACGCGCTCCGACTGGCGCCGCACACTCATGCGGTTGGGCCCCGCCTGGAAGGCGGTGAGTTCGGCAAACTCAGGCAGGTTCTGCTGCAGCCGCCGGTAGAAAGGGTAGGAATACATTCCCCAGCGGTCCTGGGGAGCGCCTTCGACGCAGCAGTCGTTGCCTTCGCCGATGCGGTAAAGAGTGCCCGGGTCGGTCACCGGCAGCGAGCGCAGCATGACCGTATGAATCAGGGAAAAAATGGCGGTGGTGCCGCCGATTCCCAGGGCCAGCGTCAGTACCGCCGCCGCGGTAAACACCGGAGCATGCCGGAACTGGCGCAACGCGTAGCGAAGGTTGTTGGCAAAGTTCTGCATCGTCGCCCTCCCCACTTCCTACGCGTGCTGGGCGGCAGAAGTTCCCTTTTTTTAACCTCGAAAGAAGCTGCCCGCCAGCTAATTGGCGTGAAGTCCCTCCACGTACATTTGAGATTGCGATCTGCCTCGGAACCAGTGCAGAATTTGTAATGTACGTGAAGTCCTGTTCACGACAATTGTGCTGCAATCGAGGGCATCGCGAGTTAGA
>DASSQB010000265.1:0-19203 GCA_035702725.1 Terriglobales bacterium
TCAGCCGGCCCAGCGCCTCCACCACTTTGAGGCGCAGAAAAGGCGAGCGCGCCTCCGCGGAACCTTCATCGGCCAGCACCATGAGCCCGGGGGTCAGCGCGCGATCGCCGCTGAAGCCGACTTCGTCAATCGCCTGCGGCAGCACCGCGTGATCCAGCACATCCAGCATTTCGAATAGAATCTGCCCGCGTTCCGGCGCGTTGCTGGCTGCGATCTGCCGCACCACCGCGTCGTGATAAAACCGGTCCCATTCCTTCAGGCGCGCCGGCAGCAGCTCCAGCACCGCCATGGGATTCACCCGGCTGAGCAGGCCCACGCTGCTGGCTGCCTGCCGCACCGGGGCCAGGCGCAGCAATTCCCGCAGATGCCGCGATCCGTCATCCTTCAGTTGCTCCATTAAGTCCACCAGCCGGTCGCACTCCTCGCGGCGGTGGCAGCGCGCAAAACGGTCCGCGATCTGTTCCGTGGCTGCCTGCGGAATGCTCCGCAGCATGTCCACCAGTTCGCCGGGGACGTGCGGAAGCTGCAGCGCTTCTTCAATGAATTCCGGCAGCCGGTTGTCTATCCCTACCCGCGGGCGCAGGTCCTGGGCCAGCACCGGGCGCTTCTGCTCGATGCGCTTCATGGAAGCCAGCACTTCCTGCACCGCGCTATAGCGGCGGCGGTCGCCCGCTTCCTGGCTGATGCGCACGAAAGCCGCGCTCAGCAGGCTTTGGATGTCCAGCACGCCTTCCACGGACAGCTGCTCGGAGATCCGCCGGATGGCATACGGCAGCAAGCTTTCGTCGCAGGTGATGTAGAGGTCGGCTAATTGCGAGACGCCGGTCGCCGCCTTGCGCCGCGATTCCGCGTCACTGCTGGCCACACTGTCGCAGTAATTGCGCAGGATGGCGATAGCTGCCTCCCGGTCCTCACGCTGCAGCAGTTCTTCCACGAACGAGCGTACGTTGCGCGGCGGCACGCAGGGCGCATCCGGCGAGAGCAGCACGCTGCGCTTGCCCGAGTCCGGCACCTCCGCCCAAAATTGCCGGTCCAGGATGTCGGCGTGCGACTCCACCAGAATGCCGGCGCGGCTCATCTTGTCTTCGTGCACGCGCAGCACCCGCCGCAGCATGTCCATTTCCCGGCTCATGCGCTCCAGCATTTCGTGGATAGCGTTGACTCGTACTTCGCCACGCTCGTAGCGTTCCAGGGCAAAGCGGATGGCCAGATGCTCGGCGGCCTTCATCAGCAGCGGGCTGTCGCCGGCTCCCTGCGGCAGGCGTCCCGCTAGTTTTTGCAGGGCCTGGCGCAGCGCCGCTGCCGCCTGGGGCTCGGCCTGGCCTACTTCTTCCGTGAGCCGTTTCTGCACTGCCGGTCCATCGCCGATATCGGAAGCCTCTCCCAGCCGCGTCAGCAGCCGGATAGCTTCAATCACTTCTTTTTCCTGCAGCGAAATCCAGGCTGGAGCGGCTGCCGCCGCCTGCCCGCCTCCAACTGCCACCCCGCTGGCGCCTCCCAGCACTGTCGTTCCCGTACTGGTCGCGGCTGCGCCGGTAAAGGAGCCGCGCTTTGACCCGTCCGCGGCGGCTATCAGTTGCAGCAATTTCTGCGGGTCGCTGAGCCACTCCCGAAACTCGGGCCCCAGGCTCTGCGCCGCCAACTGCGCCGCTAGCGGCGCTTCGCCGGTGGACGGATCATGGGCTACAAAGAGAATCTCGTTGACCTTGATGGTGGCGTCTTCGCCTTCCCCCACGGCCGCCTTGATCTGCTCTGCCACCACCTGCGCCTTCGACCCGCCCAGGGCGAAACCGCGCACCAGGCGCGAGAAATCGGCCATAGTCACTTTGGGAGAGAACTGCAGGCTGGCCACTCCCGCGGCCGAAAGCAGCTTGGCGAAGCTGCGCTCCGCCTGGCCCGACTCCAGCGGCGTTCCGTCCACCA
Source organism: Terriglobales bacterium (assembly GCA_035702725.1). Classification (GTDB taxonomy): domain Bacteria; phylum Acidobacteriota; class Terriglobia; order Terriglobales; family Acidobacteriaceae; genus JAICWP01. The sequence goes on from DASSQB010000265.1 coordinate 1,924, forward strand.
GCAACTGCTGCCCCGACACCCCCAGCAGCAGGCCTACCGAGCCCCCCATGGCTAACACCGACTGCAGCTCGTCCCACGCAATATCAAATTGTTCCTCAGTCCGGCGGTGCTTGTAACCATACAGGCGCACATACTTCACCAGAATGTTCAGGCTGTGGACGAAGGCCTGGGCGGCGGGCAGACGACTTGGCGACTGTGTATCTGGCGCGCGGATAGACGGCTCCCTTGTTTGCTGGTGCTCTTAAAAGCCTAAGGCCGGTAGCCTGGGATAGCACCATTACGGAGGTAATAGCGGCAGGCAGGCGTTAGGGCAGGTTTGGCATAGGAACTACTGCGGAATTGTCGGTCCCGGTCTTCTTGTCGGCACCGGGCAATCCAACATGCTCCGTTCCAGCCGCATCTTAGGAAAGTCTTGCCCCCGGCGGCCATGGCCATAGCTGCAAGGCGGCAAGCCAAGCCAGGCGCTCTCCCGATATAATCTACGTTTTGGGAGTAATCGAGGAAATTGCCCGAATGAGCAATGGCAAACCGAGAGTCCTGGTGGTGGATGACGAGCACGTCATCGCCGATACCTTGGCGATTATTCTCAACCAGAATGGCTTCGAGGCCCTGCCCATCTACACGGGCAAGGACGCCATCGAGCGAGCTCGCAAACTTCGCCCCGATCTCCTCATCAGCGACGTTATCTTCAAAAATGAATCCATTACCGGCATTGATGTAGCCATCAAAGTGCGTCAGTCGGTTCCTGGCTGCAAGATCCTTCTGTTTTCCGGCCAGGCCGCGACAGCGGACTTGCTGGAAACCGCGCGGGCCCAGGGGCACGAGTTTGAAATTCTCGCCAAGCCGGTGCATCCACAGGACTTGCTCTCCAAGTTGGGACAATAACGCGGCTTCTCCGGTCTGTCATCCCGAGCGCGGGCGCGTCGCGCGTGCGAGACAAGCCCGAGCCGCGGGACCTGGTGTTTCAAATCAGCGCACAAATCTCCCCCTCGAGGACGTTACTTATCCGGGTATTAATAAAAGCCACTCAAGCAATAAAAAACCGGGCTGGTTGGCCCGGTTGGGAGCGTCGAGTTGGATGCGGTTACATGCCAGCGCGGCGCCTCAGACTGAACGCGAAACGCGCATTCCGGCTTCGGTAAAGCCTCTACTGCGCCCTCGCGCTCAGCGCAGCCACTCAGAGAGCGAGGAAACGGACTCCCGGATTAGAGCAAATGCCGTGCCATTGACGGTTACAGCGTTACCTTATGATTTCGGATGTAACTAACTGAAATCAGGATGGGTTGCATGGCTATTTTTCTGACCGTGTTGGCGCTCCACCAAAACGCTGGAGGAAGAAGTTCAAATTCTTGCATAGTTCAATACAAAAACGATGAGCACCGGGGGAGATGTTCTCCTCGCGGGCGGGAGTTTCCGAGCTTGTTACGCAGCGCTTCCTGAAGCGCTGCCTACCTGGCGTTCGGCGCCGCGAAACAGCGAGCGCATCGCCCGAATGACCCAGCGGAGCATGAACACGATCAGCAGCAGTGCCGCAATCACGATCGCCGCGCTGATGTAGGGGTGCTGGGTGGAAAACCAGGTGAGGAAGACAGCCAGGGCATCCTCCCCCAGGCTGAGTCCGATGTTGGAAAAGGGCTCGGGAGAAGGCGTAACCGCCAAACGGGCCGCCATTTTGCCGCCGTGCGCCGCAAGCGCGATGCCGCCCCCCAGAACCGCGGCCAGCAATTGCATCCCAGGCGAAAGCTGGGCCGTAGCGCCCCAGGCCAGCAGCGCGGCAACTGGGATGCGCACAAATGTGTGTAGGGCATTCCACAACAGGTCAAAGGCGGGAATCTTGTCCGCAAAGAACTCCACCAGGAAAAGGGCGAGGCAGGCGCCAATCACGTACCAGCTGGCCACGGGATGAAGCGCCGCAGGCAGCGCCAAAACCTGGGCCCGCGACAGCAGGCCGAGGGTGGCTACGGTCGCATAAACGTTAAGCCCGGCGGAGAAACTGGTGGCCAGAATTAGCGCGGACAAATCAGGCGTTGTTGGCATAGATAGGTGGTCAACAGCCGGTAGTCAGGAGCCCCGGTTAAGGATACGCCGGTCGCGCCGAAACTGTTTCGCTCATTCTTTCTGTTATCCTGCGCCGGAATGGCGGCCAAGCCGAAAGTCGTGATTGTGGGAGCAGGAAACCTGGGCAGCGCGCTGGCACGAGCGCTGCACGCCGGCGGCTACCGCATCAGCGAAATTATTTGCCGCGAGGGTGGCTCGAAACAGCGGGCGCGCCGCCTGGCAGCCCAGGTGCGTAGCCGAGCCGTCGCACTGCCGCAGGCGAAGTTTGCTGCAGAGGTGGTGTGGATTTGCGTGCCCGATTCCAACATCGCCGCCTGTGCCCGTGAACTGGCGCGGCTGGCTGACTGGCAGGGAAAAATCGCGTTGCATCCCAGCGGCGCCCTGGCCAGCGACGAACTGCAGGCGCTGCGCCGTCGCGGAGCGTCAGTGGCATCGGCGCATCCGCTGATGACCTTTGTTCGGCGTTCCAGCCCGGCGTTGGCCGGCGTCCCTTTCGGAATCGAAGGCGATGCAGTGGCGGCGCGTCTGGCGCGCCGCTTGGTGCGCGACCTCGGGGGCCAGTCTTTTTCTGTATGCCGCCAGGACAAGGCGCTGTATCACGCTTGGGGAGCATTTGCCTCGCCCCTGTTGATTGCGTTGCTGGCCAGCGCCGAGCAGGTGGCGAGGGCGGCAGGCGTGCGCTCCCGGGCAACGGCCCGCAAACGAATGTTGCCCATCCTGCAGCAAACCCTGCGCAATTACGGCGCGCTGGGCCCAGCCGACGCCTTCAGCGGGCCGCTGGTGCGGGGCGACGTGGCCACCGTGCAGCGCCACCTGCGGGCGCTGGGCAAGCTCCCAGCTGCCAAGCAGGCCTATGTAGCACTGGCGCGAGCTGCGCTCGAGACGCTCCCGGTAGGGAATCGCCGGCAACTGGAGACAGCACTGCGTTCAAAACGTGTTCCCACCATCGCGCGCCGGTAGAGAGATTTAACTTGTTATGTCTTGCCGCGACCCATTAGGCGGCAACCTCGCCGGTCATCATTTCGTCCACGTAGCACCACATCCACCTTTCTCCCGGCTCGATGGAACGCATCAGAGGATGCCGCGTGGCATGAAAGTGTTTCGTGGCGTGCTTGTTCTTAGAGGAGTCGCAGCAGCCCACGTGCCCGCATTCCAGGCACATACGCAGATGGACCCAGGTGTCGCCCGTCTTCACGCAGTCTTCACAAACGTGTTTGTTGGTAGTGGTGACCCGGATCTGGTTGAGGTGAGTACACTCTGAGGCCATTTCATTATCTCCTCGCCGGCTAGGCCGCGGCAGGCATTTCCAGGGCGTTACGGTCCCAGCGGGCAAGATTAGCGCCCGCTTCGTAGGTGCTTTGCAGAAAATTCAGCAGCGCATGCCGGGGCGATTCGGCCGCGCGCACATCATCGTACATCAGGAGAAACTCCCGCAGTTGTGGTTCGTAAAAAGTGGCAGCGGGCTGCACCTTCGCTGCCGAATACCCGTCGGGCTCCGGAACCGTATAGGAATAGAACGCCGGCCCATTCACGCTGCCACCGCCAGGCCAGAAGCCGGCGCTGATCACCTCATGCGAATAGGCTTCGCGAGTGATGGCGTCCGCGCCCGGGCGCTCCGGCGCGCGGCGCCCGTTGAAGCGGCTTACCGCCAGGTCGAAGCTGCCCCAGAAGAAATGCACCGGGCTGCATTTGCCCAGAAAATGAGAGCGGAATTCCACAAAGATGCTCTCTACCGTCACCAGAATGCGCCAGAAGCGGTTGGCGTATTCGGGATCGTAGGCGGCGTGCACGGTATCGCGCTCGAAAGGAATCGGATCGGGAATCTCGCACGGCTTGCTGTTAATGCGCACCTGCAAACCCAGCGAACTGAGATGCGCCATGAGTTCGCGGTAGAACTCGGCCACCGCCAACGGCCTGAGTTGCAGGTGGTCAACCTTTCCGTCGCTGGTCGTGATGACCAGATTGTGATCAATGAAATCGAATAGAATTTCAAAAGTCCGCTGTTCGTAGCGAATAGGTGAAGTGGTGAGGCCGCGCGAGTTCACGTAAAGCGGAACGTTCCACCAGTGATTCAGCTTGGGCGTCAACTGCAAGCGGATTTTGCCCACCATCTGCGTCCACATGTGCAGGGTGGCGTAAGTATCTTTCCAGGCGTCCAGCGGAAGCGCTGGCCACGCTCGCTCTCGTTCACGCTCGTCCAGGCGATCTGCCATAGCAACCTCTCCCTTCGCCAATGCCGCACCCGCGGGCACTATCATGCACACCTTGCTCGTCCCTGCCAGCCCCCGGGCCGCCCAATTTTATAAGGTACTGAGCGAACCAAGCCATACACTATGCCACGCCTCGATAAGCGCTGGCGAGGGGCCTAGCCTGATGGCAGAATACGGGCGGTTCCCCTTTACATCGGCTCCCGATATTGTTGGAGGTAGTCCGGGCGCAAGCCGAGGCCCGCGTATATGTCCCTCTCGGCCTATAAGTTCGGTGGGCGCCACCGCGAGTACTGCCAGTGTCCCATGTGCGGGGAGAGCGGTGGGAAGCACACTCTGGGTTGCGTTTGCCCGGCATGTGGCTCATTAGGAGGAACTCACGAGGGGGAGTGCCACTGCGCTTTCTGCAACAATAGCAATGCGGAGCATCACAAAGCTTGCCGTTGCCCCAGGTGTGGCGAGACAGGCTGAGCGTTCAAGCTTTACAAATCTTTACAGGAGCGTAACAAACCTTTACGCCCGTGCTTTGGCGGATGTGTTTACCTATTCTCCAGCTTAGCGATGAACAAGGAACGCACAGAGCAGCTTCCTTAATTCCAGGCAAGAGTGAATGTTGTGGGGTCACGACAGGGCTCTCGCCTGGAGGTTCTGGCATTGATATAGACTAGAATTAAGTCAGGTCTCACCATCAGTGGGTCTGTGGGAATACCTGCAGCATTCAGTAAACGCGGAAAGCAGCCATGTCCGCGCCGACAGTGTATGGTCCGTCGCTTTCAGCATTGGTAAATACATTCTGCACGGTCGCGAGGCCGCACGTTCATGCTCGGTCACCTGCTCCTGTTGGGCTCCATTGTTGGCCTGCTCAGTTGCACCGCGTTCCTGATCTTGCTGGCCGGTGCCGTTTTTCGTTTCAGGCGTCGTCTTCCCCCCGCTTTTGCCGGTGCTTGGCCACTGGTAAGCCTGCTCAAGCCTCTGCACGGCCTGGAACCCGCATTGGAAGCCAATCTGGAGAGTTTTTTCCGCCAGGACTATCCCTGCTTCGAGATCATTTTTGGCTGTCGCCAGGAGAACGATCCCGCGCTGGAAGTGGTGCAAACCGTTCGGCGCCGCTATCCGCAGGTGCCGGTGAAGATCGTTTTTTCCGGCGAGCCCGATCGTCCCAACGCCAAAGTATGTTCTCTCGAAAGGATGGCCGAAGTTGCCGGCTCCGATTATGTAGTGATCAGCGATAGCGATGTCCGCGTCTCGCCGCTGTACCTGCAGGAAGTGACCCGGCCACTTCTGCAGCCCGAAATCGGAATGGTGACTTGCCTGTACCGTGGCGTGCCTAGCGGCGGCCTGTGGTCGCGCCTGGAGGCGCTGGGCATGTCCGTGGAGATGACGGCGGGTGTTGTGGTGGCCGACATGCTGGAAGGTTTGAAGTTCGCCTTGGGCCCCACGATGGCCATCCGCCGTGACGTGCTGGAAGAAATCGGCGGCTTCCACGTGCTGGCAGACTACTGCGCCGATGATTTCGTGCTCGGACAGCGCGTGTTCGAAACCGGCAAACAGGTGGTCCTTTCCCACTACGTGGTGCACCATGTGGCCGTCCATCAGCGCTGCGTCCCCTCGCTGCAGCACCAGGTACGGTGGATGAAGAGCACGCGGTTTTCACGTCCCAAGGGCCATATCGGCACCGGTTTGACCTTTGCCATGCCGTTCGGCCTGCTCGGATTGATAGCCGGCGTTGCCATGGGCAACCCTTTGCTCGGCCTGGCTCTTTTTCTCTACGCCGCTTTGAATCGCATGATGGAAGCGATGCTGGCCGGCTGGGGCGTGGTGCGCGACCCGCTCGCTCTGCGTTATTTTTGGCTCTACCCCGTGCGCGATCTGCTGGGCTTCTGCCTGTGGTGCGCCAGCTTCTTCAACACCAGCATTGTATGGCGCGGAGAACGTTACCAGCTGCGGATGGGCGGCAAAATGGTTCGCCAGGCCGGAGCAGAGGCGCCAGCCGCCGCTTCAGAGGCGGTTGCTGTAGACGAACTTGCCTGAGACTTCCGCCACCACATACTTTTCGGGCAGCAAACTGTCCACTTTCTTCTTCTCATAAGTGGGCACGAAGAGGAACACCCGCCCGCTTCCATTCCACTTCTGCAACAAGTCGCTGTCTTTCAGGAATATTTTTGGCGCGTCCGGAAACGTGGATCCGAACCACATGGAGGTAGTGCGCCCGTTAACCAGCTCAACGGGCTGGCGCAGGTAGAACAGCAGGGAAGAGCCGAATGCCTGGTCGCCATAAATTATCACCTCGTCGCCAGGCTTCTTCTGGGCGGCGATTTTCTGCGCCAACGCCTGGGAAGAAAGATACGGCCCGAAGCGGGCGAGAGCGATGTGAGCGGCAAACAAGAGCAACGCCATGCCCGCAGCCAGCGCCCAGGTGGCCTGCCATGGGCGGCGGCGCAGGCGCAGCCACAGCGAAAGCAGCGGCGCAACTACAAGCGCCAGGACCGCCAATATAGCGGGGAGCCGCAGGGCGGCAAACGATTCCGCGCTCAGGTCCAGCGCGTGCGACATGGAGAGCGTGTCTTCCGCCATGTTGTGCTTGGCCAGCACCGTGCCGATGTCGGGTGCAAAGGGGAGGTGGCGCGAATACCACAGTCCCGCGAGCAGCGCGCCACCCGCCAGCAGCCCGACTACGGCAACAGCGCCCGAGGAACTGAGAACCAGGGGGCGCCCGGCGACTTGCTCTTCATCCCGCGATAAGCCATCCGCCAGCAGGAGCAGCAGTGGCAGGTACGCCGGAAATGTGTAGTACTCCTGGTTGGTGGAAATGGCAAAAAACACCAGTACCAGCCCCGCCCAAATCCAGCACAGCAGCCGGGTGCGGGCGGCAAGACGCCGGTGTGCAGCCTGCACTCCCGCACCCCGCTGCCTCACATCGTGAATGGCGTTGCTCGCCAGCGACGGCAGGTAGAAGCTCCAGGGGAACAGCCATACCAGGTGCAGGCTCCAGTAAAGCGCGGCCGGCAGCTTGTTGTAATCCTTGGGATAGCGTTCGCCCAAAAACCGCAGGAAGTGCTCGTTGACGAAATAGAACCAGAAGAAGCCGCGGTTACGCAGGCCGGCAAGGATGTGCCACGGGGCGGCGACGGCAAAAAACAGCGCCAGGCCGGAAAGCAGGCGAAATTCCCGCCAGCGCCGCCACTCCCCGGTGATGGCAAGATAAATAACTGCCGGCACGCCGACAGAAACCAGCGCTACCAGTCCCTTGGTCAGCACTGCCAGCGCCAGGCAGGCATAGCCGGCATACCAGCGCCACGCTGCCGGCGAGAATTCCAATGCGGTAAGCAGAAAATAAAACGAAGCTGCAATCAGCAGGCTTAGAAGGACATCAGGAATAAAAATGCGGGTGAACAGGTACACCCCCGCGCAGGTCAGCACAAAAAGCGCTGTGTAGGTTCCCGTGCGTTCGCCAAAGGCACGCCGGCCCCAGATAAATCCCAGCCACGCCAACAGAAGCACCGATAATGCCGTAGGCAGGCGGGCAGCAAATTCGTTCACCCCAAAAAGGCGATAGCTTCCAGCTACCAGCCAGTAGGGAAGCGGCGCCTTTTCCAGGTAGCGAATGCCATTCACGCGCAGCGTGACGTAGTCGCCGCGCGTCAGCATCTCCCTCGCCGCTTCAGCATGAGTGGAATCGGCGTCATCCAGCAGAGGCGGCGAAAAAACCGACCCCAGGTAAACCACGGCAAAAATGATCGCCAGCAGGGCCAGCGCACGGCTACGGGAACTGGTGATAGTGACCGGCTGGTCGGTGGGGAGCGCCGGAGCGGCGGGCGAGCTCAAGATGGATTAGTCCTCAACGATTCGCGCTGGATTTCCTACAGGATATTACAGTTGCGCCGCGCGACAAAACGCACTCTCACTTACGCTCTGAGGTGGTTAGCTTGCTCCGGCACATCAGGTACCCACCTCGGGAGCTCTCCTGTGCTGCTGCTTGTGATTTTCCCGGTTGTCACCAGCTCTCTCCAGCGCATCTCTAAGGAGGTTGTTGAAATTTGAATGTAAACGCATCGAGGTAAGCGGGCGATGGCTAATGACGGACGAACGTGGCGGATTCTGGAATCTCTTCTCCTGGTTGCGGTGCTGGTAGGCGCGGCGGGATGCAATAAGCTCAAAGCCCGCTCCGACCTCAACAAGGGCGTGCAGGCCTACAAGAACGCCAAATACGACCAGGCCATCAGTTTCTTCAAAGATGCGGTCGCGCTCGACCCCAGCCTGGTGAACGCCCGCCTCTACCTGGCCACTGCTTATGCCCAGCAATTCGTGCCGGGAGTGGACAGCCCGGATAACAATAAGAACGCGGAAGCGGCCATTGATCAGTATCAGCAGGTGCTCAAGCTGCAACCGGCCCGCGAGCAGCAAATCAACAGCCTGAAGGGTATCGCCTATCTCTACCTGCAGATGAAGAAATTCGACCAGGCGAAGCAGTACTACCGCAAAGCTATTGACCTCGACCCCAACGACCCTGAACTCGACTATTCCATCGCCGTCATTGACTGGACGCAGGTCTACCAGCCGCGCATGCAACTGTGGGCCGAGCAGGGACTGAAGCCCACCGAGGAGCTCAAGTCGGCAAAAGCCTGCCAGCAGCTGAAACAGGACAACGAAGATAAGGTCAATGAGGGACTGCAGCTGCTGGACAAAGCGGTCCAGATGCGGCCCGAATATCCCGATGCCATGGCCTACTTGAACCTTCTATACCGGGAAAAGGCTCACATTGAGTGCGACAATCCAGAAGCCCGCCAGGCCGACTTGAAAACGGCCGACGGCTGGGTGGATAAATCCATTTCCACGCGCAAAGAGTTGGAAGCCAAACAGCGCGGCCCCAACGGCATCACTGTGCCTTCGCATCAGTGAGAAAACCTGCCACGGAGACACAGAGGCACGGAGAAGTAAAAATGTTCTGAAATACGCTGATCTCTGTGGCGCGGGTGCCCTCGCCCGCGTAGGAATTCTGGCGGGACGCCGGCGCTACGGGGAGGCGCGGACATCTCGCGTGCTGCGCTGATAGGTTGCAAAACATCCCAGCTTTAGACCCTCCTCGCGGTCGTGCACTAACTTCTCCCCAGAAAGTGACCCTCCTTAAGCTTCGCAGTACAATCGCCAGTTTCATAGGAGGTTCCTGTGGCTTGGATATTGATGTTGCTGTTGTTCGCTGCCGCACCTGTTTTCGGACAGACCCCGGTGCGGGTGATCGCTTTCGGCGCCCACCCCGACGACTGCGACCTGCGCGCCGGAGGTCTGGCCGCTAAGTACGCCGCACTCGGGTACAAAGTGAAATTTGTCTCTGTGACCAACGGCGACGCCGGCCACCAATCCATGGGCGGCGGTGCGCTGGCAAAACGCCGCCGCGCTGAGGCGGAGGAGGCGGCGCGCCGCATTGGCATCGAATACGACGTGCTCGACAATCACGACGGCGAGCTCCTGCCCACTCTGCCCGTGCGCAACCAGATCATTCGGGAGATTCGAGAATGGAAAGCTGATGTCGTGCTGTCGCCCCGGCCGAATGACTACCATCCCGACCATCGCTACACCGGTGTGCTGGTGCAGGACGCCGCCTACATGGTCACCGTGCCCGACCTGGTAACTGATGTTCCGGCGCTGCGAAAAAATCCGGTGTTCCTCTATTTCTGGGACCAGTTCACCCAACCCCAGCCCTTCCGTCCCGACATCGTGGTTTCCATTGACGACGTTTACCAGAAGAAGCTTGACATGCTGGACGCGCACGTTTCCCAGTTCTACGAATGGCTGCCCTGGCATGACGGCCTGCTGGACCAGGTTCCCAAAGATCCGGTTGCGCGCAAGCAATGGCTGGCAACACAGCAACCCGATAAGGTTCTGCCCGAGTGGCGCCAGGCGCTGGAGAAGCGCTATGGCGCGGCTGCCGCCAATGTCAGGCACGCCGAAGCCTTCGAAATCACGGAATACGGCCGCCAGCCAAGCGAAGAGGAGGTTCGCAAGCTATTTCCGTTTTTCCCGGCAAAGTAGCGCGAACTCAGCCGCTAGGACAGCTAACCACGAGGGAGGGCTACAATCTTTTGGATGACTCAAGAGCTGCCAGCCTTTCGCCAGCCAAATGCCGGAGAGCGCTTTTTCAATCGCGTCTTCGGCCTGCTCGTGGGAATGGGTCTGGGACTCCCGCACAATTACCTTGTGCAGGTGCGGGGGCGCAAGAGCGGCAAGATTTATTCCACGCCAATTGACCTGCTGGAGTTCAACGGCAAGAACTTTCTGGTGGCGCCGCGCGGGCGCACCCAATGGGTGCGCAACGCAGAAGCCGCAGGCGAGGTGACGCTGAAGAGGGGAAGGACCCGCCGAAGCTACCGCATTCGTCCCATTCCTGATGCCGCCAAGCCCGAACTGCTTAAAGCTTACCTGGACCGTTTCAAAACTACCGTGCAGCGCTATTTTCCCGTGCCCGCCGGCTCGCCGCCGCAGGCCTTTGCCCAGGTCGCAGGCAACTACCCGGTGTTCGAATTGCTCCCCAAATAATCGCCACTCTAGAGTGTGCGCTGGCCGCAACTCAATCTTTAGGGTAGAGAGGTTGCTTGCAGCGTCTCCCAGAAATCAAACAATGTGAGAGGTAACAACTTACGTTTCTACCAACGGCCCTCTACTACTTCATCGTGAACAGCGCGTTCACATGCGCCGTCACCGTGACCTTCTGCGGCGTGAATTGTTCCGTTGGCGCGGGCGCCGCCATGGCCGCGCCCATAGCCTGACGCATCATAGGTGCCACCACGCGCACCTGCTCGAAGGTATCCACCGAGGCATAGGAAAGTTCGCCCAGCGTTCTTTGCGCTGCGTGGGCAACCGTCGCAGCTTCCTCGCGGGCGCGCTGGTAGGCGTCTTCGGCAGCTTTCAATTTCGCTCCATCTACGTTCTCCAGCGTGTAGCTGACGCTCTGGTTGGCCGTCACATCCAGATCGGAAATTTGCGAGACAATCGGCGCCACCTTGGAGAAGTCCTTCAGCTTCACCGAGACGCTGCTGTTCACTCGGTAAGCGATGAGCTTGCGCTTGGGATTGCGATAGTCGTAGACGGGATCCAAAGAAAAAAAGCCAATCTCCGCCGTTTTGGGCTCGATGCCGTTGGAGCGCAGAATCTGCCGAATCTGCTCGGCAGCGCGGCTGGCACGATCATAAGCCGCCTTCGCCGTCTCCTCCTGGGCGGAAATATTGAATTGCACCAGCGCCGTGTCGGGGGCGGTTTCGTACTTGCCATCTGCGCCTACGTATATGGTGTTGGGCTGCGCCGTTACCGCCGGGTGCTCCTGCGCCACGGCAATCGCAGCCGGCATCAGCATAACCGCGAATAAGACCGCGAGCTTGCTGCTCATTCCCGGGCCCCCATTTCTTTCCAGCCGGATTCCATGCGCAAACTATTGCGCTCCCCGCTGGAAAGGCCATTCTAGTGCACCGGGACCTGCAGCGGACGATCCAGCCGCACCTCAAGCATCTGGCCTTTGTCGAGCTTCAGGTTCCGGTCAGTCAGCAACCCGGCCCCCAGGCCCGCGCCGCCGCCTACGCCCGCGCCGATGGCGGCTCCGTGGCTTCCGCCTGCCACCACCCCGCCCAGCGCACCCACACCGGCCCCAATGGCAGCGCTTTCCACCATCCGGCTCTTGCTGGGCCCCTTGCGCTCGATTTCACCCTCGGAACTGGGCTGTTTGACGCCGTGCTCGCCCGGCACCCCTGTAACGGTCGCCACCAGCGGCATCCAGCCATGCTGGGTCTCAATTTCATCGAAACTCAGCAGCAGGCGGGCGTGGAAGCCTCTTTCCACAGAGCTCACATGCCCCTTTATCTTCTTGCCGCGGGGAATTGCCAGCCCACCAGGGGCAGCCAGGTCTTCCGCCAGCTTAGCTTGGAAGTGCTTGCCCACCTTAACCTTGCCGGTGTCCAGCTTGTCATTCAGGCGAACCATAAACTTGGTTCCCGCGGGAATGGAGTTGGCCGAAGCGAGTGTGGTTGCCGGCGTCCGCTGGCTGAGGGTTTGGGCGGCCAGCAGGCCGCAAAGGAGCAGGGAACAGCATCCCACGCGTAAAGCGAGTCTCTCCATGTTCAGACCTCAAAAATTGTGTGAGTTGCTGCCAACGTTGGATGAGGGCCTGCCGCCATTCGGCTGCTTGTCGGCGCCGTTGCAGACGTTTTTCTCGGCTTTTTGAGGATTTCCCCTTACGCTTTAACCATTGCGGCCAGTGCCGAACTTGTGTAAGGCTTTAAGTAGCCGACAAGGAGGCTGGATGCGAAAGTGGTATGTGCCGTTGGCGGTCCTGGGCATTGCCGGGCTGGGAGCGCTGTTGCTCACCGACCGTGGCCGGCAGACTTTGCGCTGGCTGAGCGAGAACCTGCAGCGCGCGGTGGAATGGAACGAAGCCGCACAGCGCGAACTGGACCGCATTCAGATTGCCTTGAACCGCGTCGCCGAGTCCCTGGAAGCGGTGCGGTAGGCCTCCGCTGGGCGAGGCGTTGCTTATTCATAAGTTCAGGTTCATTTCCCTACAGACGCTGCGCTGACTCCTGACCACCGACCCCCTGACTCCTGGTTTTTAGTCCGTATCGAACCGCTGTTCTTTCCAGGGGTCGCCATACATGTGGTAGCCATTGCGCTCCCAAAAGCCGGCGGCATCGTGGTCAAGAAATTCAATTCCCCGCACCCACTTCACCGACTTCCAGGCGTACAGGTGGGGCACGATCAGGCGCAGGGGATGGCCGTGCTCCGGGGCCAGCGGCTGGCCGTCGTGGTGGATGGCAAAGAGGACGTTGTCCCGGTCGAGATCCGGCAGAGGAATATTCGCGGTATAACCCTGTTCGGCGTGCACCAGCACATAGCCTGCGCCTGGCTTCAACTTGACCAGGCTGAGCACCTCCCGGAATAGGACTCCCTCCCAGCGATTATCGAAGCGGCTCCAGCGGGTGACGCAGTGAAAGTCACTGGTAATTTGCGTTTTAGGCAGGCGATTGAACTCATCCCAGGTCAGACGAACGGGCTTTTCTACCAATCCGAAAACACGGAAATCCCACTTCGCAGGATCGAACCTGGGAACTGACCCGTAATGCAGGACCGGCCATTTGAGAGTGAGAGCCTGGCCCGGGGGCAGGCGTCCCGCCCTCTGCATTTCCTGCTCCCGCTGCTTCCGCTCCTTGCCTTCGAACAGCATAGCGTTTAGACGCGCTTTGACGCTGCAGGATGCAAAGACGGCGAAGGGTCGGCTTTCGGCCTCCGGGCAAACCCCTCGTGAGTAGTGAAAGCCGATGGTTTATTAGACGTGACAAACACGAAGGGCACCTGCTTGAGGTGCCCTGATTCAACCGAGTTGTTTGCGACTATACCTTGGCCGCCAACAACTGACGCAGGCGCAGGCGCGCCTGATGCAGTCCAAACTGTGATTCCTGCTCGCTCACTCCCAGAGTGCGGGAGATGCGGGCGTGGTCATAGGCTTCCACGTCATGCAGCAGGAAGATCATGCGCTCAGTGGGTGGCAATTGCACCACGGCTCGTTCCAGATCAACTCGCTTTACATTGCCGCGCACCGAGGCCACTTCCGTGGTTGCGGCAATGTTCAACCGCAACACACCGATGGGCATCAAGTCGCGAATCTCGCTGAGCAGGATGCGGTCCACGGCCTCGCCGCTGGGAATGCTGCCATTGGCGAACGCACGCGCAAACACGCTCGAAGAGATTTCTTCGGCCGCCATTTCGCTGTCTGTCATCCAGAAAGCCAGTGCGTAAACCCGGTGGCGGTGCTCTTCAAAAGCTTTCTCGTACTGCGCGAGGGATTGCTCGGCGGTGGCGGGAAAATGTGCCGCCAGCCCGGTAATCTTTGCTTGGTCTAAAGCCCGTGCCATTGTTCCCCCTAGCAGAAAACTGGTTGCGATTGAACGTTATCTGTCTTTACTCGCCCTCTACCCGTGCACGTTCCCGGCCATTTGCCGCACCGGGAATATCTTTAAGGGTTATTAATTCAAACCCCGCTGATGCATAAAGTTGCCCCGGAAACTCCCTGCTATCAAGGGCCCAGCCTGGTTTATGTCGAACGAAAAGGAGCCGGGGACGCCGACTCATAAACAACAGGAAGCACGCAAGATCCCCAATGCAAGTCACGGGAAGGGAACATGTTGGGTATCAAAATACCCACAGTTGGAACTGAGGTGCTGCTGGGAGCTTAAGAGGAGGCTGTTGCCGCGGCCGCTTTCTGCAGCAGCTTGCGGCTGCTGGCAATCAGATCGGCCACATCGAACGGCTTGACCAAATAAGAGATGCGGTTCTGCTCCAGAAAGGTTTGTGTCTCCCCATCCAGGGTGGAAAAAATAAAGAGTACTTTGCCCAGGGTACGAGGTTGGCGCTTGCAGAGCCAGCTATGAATCTGCGCCGCGCTCCAGCCGCTGGGCATAGAACCGTTGAGTATCACCGCGTCAAAGCCCCCGCTGTTCAGCAGATTGCGCGCCTTTTCGGGATCGGAGGCAGTTACTACTTCCGCTCCCGCACCCGCCAGTACTTCGCGCTCAAACTCCAGCACCGCTTCTTCGTCGTCCACCAGCAGGAGGCGCCCCTTCAGGACCAACTCCCGCGCCGGAGGAGGCGAGGGTTCGCGCACCGTTTGTGGCTTTCCTGCGCCCGGCAGGCGCACCAAGAGGGCCGCGCCGCCCTCGGGCACATTGCGGGCCTCGATTTCTCCGCCGTGCTCTTTCAAAATGCCGTAGCAGATGCTGAGCCCCAAACCGGTGCCCTTGCCCACTGGCTTGGTGGTGTAGAAGGGATCAAAGATGCGCTTGGGATCGGCGATCCCGCGCCCGGTATCGCGAAATTCCACGCACACCGCGCCATTCTCGGCATACACGCGCACCGAAAGCACGCCGCCTCGCTCCATTTCCAGCATGGCGTCCACCGCGTTGTTGATGATGTTCAAAAAAACCTGCTCCAGTTGGTGGGGGTCGGCGGTGACGGCGGGCAGTTCGTCGGCAGTCTCGCGCTGCACCACGATGTTGCCACGCTTGAAGTCGTAGTCGCGCAGAGCTAGGCTGTCGTCCACCACGCGGCGAATGTCTACCGGAATCTTCTGCGGCGTGCGCTGCCGTGCGAAGGAAAGCAGGTTCTGCACCAGACGATGCGTGCGCTGTGCCTGCTTCAGCAGCTTGCGCACAAAATCGAGGCAGCGCTCGTCCATCGGTTCGCTTTCCAGCAGCTGGGCATATCCCAGGATGGCGGTCAGCGGGTTGTTGAGTTCGTGGGCCACGCCGGCAATGAGTTGTCCAATGGCCGACATCTTCTCGCTCTGCAGCAGCTGCTCCTGGGTGCGGCGCAGGTCGTCGTAAGCCCGCGTGGTTTCTTCGTACAGGCGAATCTTGTCAATCGTGGTGGCCAGTTGCCGCCCAATCGTGACCATCAGTTTTTCGTCGGTGGCGGTGAACTCGCGCTCTTTCCGGCTGCTGACTCCCAGCACTCCGATGGGCTGTTCCTGGCTCCAAAGGATCACCCACATCCAGGAACGCAGCCCCTCGGCGCTGACGAATTCGGATGCCACTGCCGGCAAGCTGGGCAGTTCGTTCTGGGTGATCAGCTCCCGCCGCGAACTAATCAGCCCCTGCCAAAACTCGGCCGGCATCGTGGCCGTGCTGGCAGCGCGGATCGCGGTGCTGCTGCGATGGCCCCAAGCGGCGCGCCGGCGCAGCGTGGAGGAGCCGTTGTCACTCAGGTAGACGGAGCCGGTTTCCGCCCCGAATAGAGTCACCAGCTGGCGCAGCGTCAGATTAAGTATTTCATCCAGGTCGAAAGACTGGGTGGCGACCACCGCGATGGCGTTCAACGCATGCAGTTCCAGGTTGCGGCGGCGAATCTCATCTTCGGCGCGCTTCTTCTCGGTCATGTCGAGCAGAAACCCCTGGTAGCGCGCAATCTCTCCGGTCTCGTTGCGGGTGCCAAAGCTGGTTTCCGAGGCGGAAAGCGTGCTCCCATCCTTTTTCCTCAGCTGGACTTCGAAGCTGCGCACGTAACTGCGGGTCTGGATAGTTTCCAGCAGGGTGGTTCGCTGTTCCGGGGAGGCGTAGAGAGCATCGGCGCTGAGCGCCAGCAACTCCTGGCGGTTTTCGTAGCCCAGCATGATAACCAGGGCGTTGTTGCAGTCCAGCAGTTTGCCATCGGCGTCCGCTACGAACACTCCTTCCTGCACCTGCTCGAAAAGTTGGCGGTACTTTTCCTCCGCCGTGCGCCTGTCGGTGGTATCTCGGATGATATGGACCGTGCCCAGTTGCCGGTGGCCCTCTTCACGGTAGGACGAGGTCCACACGTAGGAGGAAGTGGAGACCAGCGAGAAGCCGCCAAAGCAAGGGTCGGCATCCTCAACCAGATCGTCTGTCCCCCTGCCGCAGTAGGGACAGCCTTCCCAGTGCGAAAGCCCATGAGGCAGCACCTCTGAGCAGCTGCGGCTGATAACTTCTGCGGGAGCGCGCTCCAGACGCCGCAGCAATGCGCGGTTCACCTTCATGATCCGGTTTTCCGAATCATGCACCAGGATGAAGTCTTCCATGGAGTCGAAGGTGCTGATCCACTCCCGCTGGGAGCGCCGGATTTGGCCGAACAGCCGCAGGTTTTCCGCCGCAATACCCAACTGATTGGCAGTGGATTTGAGGAACGCAAGATCATCGGCACTGTAGGAGCGATGCTTGGCCCCGGCCAGTGCCAGCACGCCGATGATCGATTTCTTGCCCCGCACCGGAACCAGCACGAGGTGTTCGAAGCCTTGCTGCCGCAGGGATTCCCGCGTCGGCGCGTCCGTGTCACGCACGCGCTGCACACAAGGTTCGCCGGTATGCAGCAGGCGGGTGAGGGTGTCATTCATCAGGCGCGAGCGATGAACCTTCAGAAAATCCAACGACAGGCCGACGTGCTGGGTAAGGACCATCTGCTCACCCTCGAGCACCCGAAACCATGCCGCCCGCACCCGCATTAAATGCTTCAACTCCTGCAGGGC